>NZ_JBTXLU010000007.1:0-134648 GCF_054871745.1 Enterococcus sp. LJL98
TTCCACTCAACTAACGTAATGTGATATGATTCTGAAATTCTTTCAAAAGTCGCTTTAGCATAGTCAGATATTTCATCATCAATTACTTGTCTACGATATTTCGTCACTAAAACAAGGTGGTAATAAAGAAGAAATACTGAATGATTATTTGTATCTAATTCCATGTTATATCAACTCATTTCTTATATAGACTGATTATAACATAGAACAAAATAAAAGGGCAATATGCCTCAATTGTCGGTTTTCGAGTTACTTATGGTAACCCTCATACCGAACGACATTCATCACCCACCTATAGAGGATGGGCGACTTCTGCCTGAATTAAGTTAAAAGAATGAATCAACCTTTTATTGAAGGTGAGGAAAGACGTTTAGCTACTGTTATTTATCGAGGGATTTTAGAAGGAAAACTCACTCAAAAAGAGGTGGCAGGTTGGATCAACCAAACAGATTTTCCTCTGGTAGAGAATAAAGATTTTTATCAGTTAGCGATGTTTGAAAATCTACTAGCAGGCATTTATTTTCATTTGAAAGGTAAAGTTATTCTTGCTTCAGAATTAGAAGAAGCACTATTTTCTTACCTGAAAGATTATTAATCAAAAATTCGAAACCCTTGACAAATCGATTTGATTCCAAGTATAATCACTTCAATCAAAAAAATCATATTTCACGTTGAATTGGTAAAGTATATTTTTCAATGTATCCAAGAGAAGACTTCACTGGTGGAAGAAGTCTATACAGAAAAAAATAGAAGTGCGCCAAGGAGTTTGTTGATCGAATCCAGTAGATGAACACGGGAGTTCCCGTTATTGAACTAGAGCATGGAAGTGCTTGAATTAGAGTTGGGAGAAATCTCAAACAGAGTGGAACCGCGAAATCGACCTTTTGCCTCTGTATATGTTTATTTACGTATGCAGTAGGTGAAAGGTTTTTTTGATTTTTTTTGAAAAGGTGAAGGAGGGCCCCCGAAACCTGTTGACTGTTACTGAAAGGTTGATACCTTGTTATCACAAAATGGAGGAAGATAAGATGCTCTATCATAATATTACAGAAACAATTGGTCGTACCCCTTTAGTTAAAATCAATCATACGGAAGAAGATGCAGCGGAGATTTACGTAAAATTAGAAAGCTTCAACCCGGGTGGAAGTGTCAAAGACCGTCCCGCACGCTATATGATTCAAGCAGCAGAAAAACAAGGACGCATCAAAAAAGGCGACACCTTGATTGAAGCGACCAGTGGAAATATGGGGATTGCTTTGTCCATGATTGGTGCGGCGTTAGGCTATCAAGTAGTCATTGTCATGCCAGAGACGATGAGTGTCGAGCGACGTCGAATTGTTACCGCTTATGGCGCACAACTTGTACTAACCGAGGGAAAACTTGGCATGGCCGGTGCAGTTGAAAAATCAGAAGCCTTAGCCAAAGAACATGGGTATTTTTTGGTGAAGCAATTTGCCAATGAAGCAAATTTGTGGTCACATGAAGAAACTACCGCTGTTGAAATTGTCGAAGATTTAGCTGGAGAAATCGATGCGTTTGTGGCTGGTGTTGGAACGGGTGGCACAATCAGTGGGATTGGAAAAGCCTTAAAAAAGCAAAATCCGGCTCTCTTAACCGTAGCCGTTCAACCAGAAAAATCACCTGTTTTGACTGGCGGACCGGCCAGTGGACATGGCATTCAAGGAATTGGCGCCAACTTTATTCCGGAAATTTATAATCAGGCAGTGGTAGATGAAATCATTGATATGGACGAAGAAACGGCTTACGCTGCTGCGAGAGAACTGGGTAAGCAAGAAGGAATTTTAGTCGGGATGTCGGCCGGTGGAAACTATGCGGCGGCCAAGGTGATTGCAAAAAGATTAGGTAAAGGAAAAAAAGTAGTGACCGTCTTACCTGACACGGGAGAACGGTATTTATCAACCGTCTTATTTGCAGAAGAATAGGAGGAACCAATGTTTAAGACGATCCTAGCAGATGGACGAAATACTTTAAAGAAAGACCCTGCGACGAAAACATTGTTCGAAGCGATCTTCTTTTCACCAGGTGTAAAGGTGATGATTTATCATCGTATCGCTCATCATTTTTATCAAAGAGGTAATTTCTTATTGGCGCGTTTCTTTTCTCATCGTGGTCGAAAACGAACCGGGATCGAAATCCATCCAGGAGCAACGATTGAGGCAGGATTCTTTGTGGATCATGGGATGGGGGTTGTGATTGGCGAAACGGCAGTTGTGAGGGAAAATGTGACGATTTTCCATGGCGTTACCTTAGGAGGGATAGGTGGAGTTGAAAAGAAAAAACGCCATCCAACAATTGAAGCAGGCGTACTGATTGGAGCCGGTGCAAAAATCTTAGGTGACGTGACAATTGGCGAAGGTGCGAGAATTGGTGCGAATGCGGTTGTATTAAAGGATGTACCACCTTATCATACAGCAGTCGGTGTGCCAGCGAATGTTGTGAGAACGTCATCGGACGCTTATTTATATGTAATTTAAAAAAGAAAACAGGACAAAAGTTATTTTGCTCGGAGAAACGAGAGAGGGATTCGAATAATTGTTTGTTTCAATTGCTCAAATATCGTGAAGCTTTCGAAAGAGTGGTTAGTTGTTTCCCATTGGGCAGTCAAATATTCATAAACGACGAAGAAGGTTGTGACCGCGGTTGCAGCTTTCTTTTTTTGACGAAAAAAGAAATATTCCCTATTTTTTATTTCACAATCTTTTTTTCGGAACCCTTTGAATGATTGTGAGTAGTTGCTTTTCTCTTCTTTTTCGATTTGTGAATACGAAGAAAGTGTGAATTTTATATAATTTTTTATATAATTTCGCTTGAAAAAGCCATTTGGAAGGCGCATAATGAGAATAGTTCTCAATAAGAAAAGGTTGACAAAGTGAAAACGATTGGAATTATTCTTGATGAATGCTATTAAACTTTGTGAATTTTTGATTAATTGGAACGATAGAGGAGGAAAAGAAAATGAAGAAACATCCTTATCGGAAATTAAGGAATATTTTACTTGTGACCTTAGTGACCGTTTTTTCAATATTAATTGCCGGTGGGTTTTTGATTTTTAAGAATGAAGCGCCAAGACCGACACAAATCGTGAATGAGCAAGGTGAAACGCTTGTCTCAAAAGAGGAGTTGATTAGTGGACAAGCGGTTTTTGAGCGTTACGGCTTAGCTGATTATGGTACCTATTTAGGAAATGGTTCTTATTTAGGCCCCGATTACACGGCAGAAGCTCTGCATTACTATTTAGAAGGAATGCATCGTTATTACGCACAAGAGCTGTATCAAAAAGATTGGGAACAACTGTCAACACTGGAACAAGAAGGGATTATTGGTGCAACCCGTAAAGAAATTAAAGTCAATCGCTATGAGGAGCAAAGCGATGAATTAGTGCTAACAACGGCTCAAGCAGCTGGGTTGGAATACTTGCGTTTATTTAATCATCAAACATTCGTCAATAATCCTACGCAAGCAGGATTACCAGAAAATATGATTAACCAAAAAGAAACAGTGGATTACATGGTCCAAGGGAATAAGATTGACCATTTAACTTATTTCTTTTTCTGGGGGGCATGGTTAGCCTCCACCAACCGACCTGAAAGAAACTTTACCTATACGAATAACTGGCCATATGATCTAGATGCAGGAAACGTCATGCCTTCTGAAGCGATGGTCTGGACCGCTGTTTCTGTCGCTCTACTTTGTGCGGGCGTCGCTGTCGCAATTTGGGTGCAACGTCGTTACCATCTCGACATGGATTTTATCTACTCAAAAGATAAGTTACCGATTATTGATCCAGATAAACCCATCTCTTCGAGTCAACGAAAAGTAGCGAAGTATTTTGTTGTGATTATGTTGCTCTTTCTCGTTCAAATTTTGTTAGGGGAATTGATGGCACATTACTACGTGGAAAATGAATTTTTCGGTATTCCTTTACAAAAGATTTGGCCGTTTAATTTAGCGAAGACTTGGCACCTGCAATTGGTTGTCTTTTGGATTGCAACGACTTGGTTAGCAACTGGAATCTATATTGTTCCTCGGGTACTCGGTCGTGAGCCGAAACGACAAGGGCTACTCGTTGATATTTTATTTAGTGCCTTGCTAGTTGTCGTTGCGGGAAGTATGTTAGGTGAATGGTTTGGTATCTTAGGTTGGATTAAAGAGAAGTGGTGGCTCATCGGGCATTTTGGTTGGGAATATTTAGAAATGGGAAAAGCTTGGCAAGCAATCTTCATCGTAGGAATGATGCTTTGGATTGTCATCTTAATGCGTGGTTTCCTCCCTGCGATTCGAAGAAAAAATCAAGCGGGAGTCAACCCACACCGTTCGCACTTAACCTTACTTTTACTGCTCGGTGCGATTGCTATCCCTGCCTTTTATTTGGCATCGCTCTTTATTTTACCTGATTCACATGTGACCTTTGCTGATTACTGGCGCTGGTGGATTGTTCATTTATGGGTAGAAGGAATTTTTGAAGCATTCGCAGTGATTTTAATTGGTTGGTTACTCGTTGATATGAAGTTGACAACCGTTGAATCCACGATTCGCGCCTTGTATTTCCAATTGACCTTACTTTTAGGTGCAGGAGTCATTGGGATGGGACATCATTACTTTTGGCAGGGAGACCATAGCATTTGGTTAGCACTAGGCGCTTGCTTTTCTGCATTAGAGATTATCCCCTTGACCCTGTTAATTTGGGAAGCTTGGTCACATTATAAAGTTTATAAGGATGCTCAAATTGAATTTCCTTATAAAGGGACATTTATCTTTTTAGCAGCAACGGGTGTTTGGAATATGCTCGGTGCTGGAGCACTTGGTTTCTTAATCAATGCACCTGCTATCAATTATTTCGAACACGGAACACAGTGGACTTCGGCTCATGCTCATGCGGCAATGGCCGGTGTTTATGGAATGTTTTCGATTGCAATCTTGCTTTACACCTTCCGCAACATTAGTAAAAAAGAATTCTGGACAGAAAAGGTTGAAAAATACATTCGTCTTTCTGCTTGGTTACTGAATATTGGTTTGGCTGGGATGACCTTTATCACGCTCATGCCTGTCGGTCACTTGCAATTAAAAGATGCCGTTGAATTTGGTTATTGGCACGCTCGTCAAACAAGTTTTTATCAACAGCCGCTCGTTGCCTTACTTCTATGGTTGCGAATTATTCCCGATTTAATTTTTACTGCGGGAGTCGTTATTTTGTTAGTAATCGTTGTCCGTGGTTTCTTCCAATTGAAACCAGCTGATAACGAAGGAATGGCTTTGTATCGCAAGCAATGGGACAAACAATAAGGTCATCGGTTTGCTTGCTTTTTATGAAGGAACTCGTTCAAAAAAATTGCCTCTCGCATGCACGAAAAAAGCATGTGAGAGGCAATTTTTTTATTTTTTACGTTTACTTAAAAATAAGGCAAGTAATCCAGTGCCAAATAAAATAAAGGCTGAAACATAATAAGGATAAAAATGATTGATATCAAATAAAGAGCCGGCCGCGAGTGGACCTAAAATGTTACCAAAACTAGTGAAGGTTGAGTTTAAGCCGTTAATCATACCTTGTTGACTCCCGCCATTTTTTGAAAGATAAGTAGTCACCGCTGGGCGGAACAAATCGAAGGAAAGGAAAACAACAAAGGTCGCCAAAATGACAACGAGGTGACTTGTTGTAAAAGCAATTAAAGCAATAAAGATCGCACTGATAAAGAAAGTTAATTGAATCAAACGCATTTCTCCTATATGAGAAACAATCCAATCGAATAAGAAAATTTGTGCGAGCAAAGCCAGCGTTCCACTAACGGTGATGACTAGGGCGATTTCATTCATAGTAAAACCAAAGTTTATCGACGTCATGATGGAATAAATCGATTCAAAAGCTTGTAGGCCAAAAGAAGAAACTAAAATAATAACAAATAAAGAAGTAAAGATTGGATTTTTAAGAACATCTAAGACGGAAGATGTTGGTAAATCCGTTTGAGAAATTGCTTGTTTTTCTGGTTCTTTTAAAACAAACATCGAGAGAAAGAAACCAAGTAAGGCAAGAGCGGAAGCGACGAAAAAGGGTGCACGTGTTCCAAAGTGAGCGATAAAACCACCTACACCAGGTCCAATAATAAAGCCGCCACTAATTGCAGCAGAAACAAGTCCCATCGCCTTTGGTCTGCGATCAATCGTGGTCATATCTGCAACAAAAGCCGTCACAGAAGGCATTACAAAAGCTGCGGCGATTCCGCCAAGCGCACGAGAAAAGTAAAAGCCGTTCGTCGTTTGGGCGAGCCCAAAGAGTAATTCAGATAACGAGAAAATAAACATCCCGATGACAATCAGCTGCTTGCGTCCAAATTTATCTGAAAGCATCCCAGCAATGGGGGAAACAATTAGTTGCGCAAAAGCGAAAATCGAAATCATTAAGCCCATCGTGGTTCCAGAAAAACCCATCTCTTCCTTTAATTGTGGTAATACAGGAACAACTAGACCGACACCCAAAAAAACCAGCAATAAGTTGCTGATGGCTAAGTACATCATGCGATTATTATTTTTCATATTATTCTCCTAAATCATGGGTTATTTTTCATTATGCTAAAAACACAATAAGCGTATTCTATTATAAAAAAACAGAATTCGCATCCCTTTTGTCTCTTTTTTTGATTAGAAATTTCTAATCAAGATTAGGTGGAAAATGCAGTTGCTGTGTTACACGAAAGCGACAAGATGTCTTTTGATTTCGTCGATTTTTCAATCACACAAAAGAGTGAGGAAAGAGGAGAGATTAGAATGGAATCCGTACAACAATTCAGTTACTTGAAGCGAGAAAAATATGATTTCTAAATAAAAGATAGGAGGATTTTAGCGATGAAGCATGGTCTTTAGTGAGTGATGTTTACGATGAAATACCCACGGCATGTGATTATCCTAAGTATTCAAGGGGACTCCTGAAAATGGAATCAAACATGTCCATCGTGTCATTAATCGAAAAACACAAGGACAGTTTCATCTAGATTCGACTTGTTATTTAAAAACTTTCTTAAAGAAGGAAAAGTATGAGAGCCAAAAAAAAGAAGATTGAAAAAGAAGTAGCAAACGTATTTAAGCGTCAAAAGATATTAGAGAAAAAATCGATGAGCATGGGGAGTGATAGAGGGATTATGAAGCCGCATTCATTGCTCGAACTTTAAATCGAGATGGATGAATTGTCGTTGAAAACACAATGCAACTGGAAAAGTAAAACTTATTCGTGTGAATGATCAACGGCTCTTTTTACTAGCTTATTCATTTGCTTAACACTTTATTATTTGACCGACTCTCTTTTTTTCCCTATAATTTTTTCAGGTGGTGATCCGATGGTGCAAAGACAAATGCACGGCATCCTAGACCATTTGCAAGAGTCGGTATTGAAATAAAATAGAAAAACTTTCAATTGTTTCAATCCTACATAAATTGAGAAGTGAATTACTAGGAGGAAAAAGCAGTGGAACAATTTTTACAACCTTATGACTACTATTTTTTAAAAGAACAAGCATCGATCTTAGCACAAACCCATCGTAGCGTAAGTGATAAATCAACGATTCAAGCCGTCCAAGTCCAAGTTTTTGAAAAAGTGAAGGCGCGTTTTTCTACTTTAGATACAGCTGAAAAAGACCTTGTGATGGAGATTGAGTGTATGACAGAGGACCAACGAGTGTTTACCAAATATTTAGAAAGTCTTCGCAAAAGGATTCTGCCTTTCAAACAACCAACGGATACAGGTGTGAAGAAGGCTTTTCCCAAAACGAAGAAATTACAGATACCTGATTGGGAAAATCTTGACTTAACGAAGTATTCTTTTTACGGTTGGAATGACCCAGGGCAACAGAGTAAATTTCTTTTATATTATGCCAATCATAAGTTACAAGGAATTCAAGGGCATTTAAGTACTGAAATTCAAAAAGGCATTTGCACGATTTGTCACGGGACGAGTGGGGTCTCCTTGTTTACGGTCAAAGGCAAAGTCAATAAAGAGGGCCAGTATAAAACAAAAGGGAATTATATTTGTTACAACAGCGAGGAATGCAATCAACAAATGCAAACCTTTGAACACTTCATGGATTTTGTTACCTTGGTAAAGCCAAAGTAAGGGCTGATAAAAAAATAAAAAATGGGGCTTGCTCAATAACATTTCGTTATTCGAGTAAAGCCCCATTTTTAAAATTGTTCAGTGGTCATTAAATGTTTGGTGAAAAATGCAGTGACTAAATCCATCGTCTCTCCTTTAACAAGATGTCGTTCCTGTTCAGAAACAAACTGAATGTTTTCTTTTGGAAAGGCATCGACAAAGTCTTTGACATGTTCATAAGGAATCTTTTCATCTTCCGTGCCATGCCAAAGAAGGAAAGGACGTTCTCCTAATTTTTCGATTTGTGATTGCAAATCATAATATTCAATCCAACTCACAAGGGTTTCGTAATCAGTTGGTAAGAAAAAACCGGCAGCCTTGGCATGATATTGGATATGATCGCGATATTTTATCATCGCTGGCGAACCCATAATACAAGCCGCAGCGGTAATCTCAGGATGCTTCGTTAATAATCCTGCAGTGGTCATTCCACCCATGGAAACCCCGCCAACACCAATTTGTCCGTTAGTTACGCCGAGATTTTAAAAAAAATCGACAATGTAAGCAAATTCAAAGAGGTTGCTTTGGATACTACTCCAAAAAGTCAGTGAAGGAATCGGTGAGCGTTCTGTTTTTCTTTCTCCATGATTGGCTGCATCAGGTAAAACCACGCGAAAACCTTTTTGAGCGAGTTTGCGTCCTTGGGTTAAGACCAGTTCTTTAGCTGTTTGCCAACCATGATAGTAAATAATTAACGGCATGGGTTCATAAATTTTTGTATCATCGACTACTTCTAGTACAGGAATATTTCCTATTTTTCGTTTTCTAATGGTTAATTTCATCCGTATCCCTCCAAGGTTAGTATAACCAATGATTGACTTTGGGTGAAGGAAGTTGTTTAGAGTTTTTTTGTAAAACAAATAATGCGATTGGCTTCAATGAATCCTGTGGCTAGATGAAAGTGGAGACTCGCTGTATTTTCGAGTTCACAGTCGCTGGCAAATTCCTGGCATCCTTGTTCCTTTGCCCAAGCTTGGCAATTTCCCAATAACTGCGTAGCGATGCCTTGTTTACGGTATGCTTCTTTGACATAAATGCCTTCTAAATAACCAACCGGAGAAGATTTTGTTCCTTCAACATACTCATAACGCAACTGACATTGGGCAAAGGCGACCGCTTGCTCTTCTTCAAAACGGAGGAAAAAGGCGATGTCTTTTTTGAGGAGCATTTCAGAGAATTCTGTTTGAAAGGCTTCAATCGATTGGCTTGGCCACAATTCATGCGCGAGAATGGCTAGGTGAAGGGCGTCCTCTTTTTCTGCTCGTCGAATCATTTTTTTTCTCCTTGTTGTTCAAAAGTCTTACTGAAAATTTGATGAATCTCAGGGTGACTTCTTCTAAGTTGGAGGAGTCGATTGCTTGCTTTATCTAAGAAGCAATGTTTACTTGTTCCTGTTGTGAGTCGATTGCCGGTTGTTTGATTGAAAATTTGATAGGAGAACTCGAGACGCGTCCCCGTGTATTTATCAATCGTTACATCAATACGTACTTGATCGTGGTAGTGAATCATTTCCTTGTAATCACAAGTGACAGCTAAGACGGGGATAATGATTCCTGCTTCTTCAATTTTATAATAAGGGATATCTAAAAATGCTAACCAATCCACACGGGCTTCTTCAAACCAACGAATGTAGTTTGAGTGATGAATAATCCCCATTTGGTCGGTTTCATAATAGTGAGGTTGGCGTAAATAACCAGTATAAGTCATAAAGAAACTCCTTTATTGTTTTCTATTAGTGTACGTTTTTGTGGGAAAAGAGGCAAGAGGGAGCTTCGTTCTTTTCCCTTTTCCACTTTTACTCATGCAAAATCAATGTCTTTGTTATAAAATAGAAGTAAGAAGAAAGAGTAATGAAGGGAGTGGTCATGATGTATAAATCAGAAAATTTACTTGATCTCATGAAGGGGAAGTTAACCATGAATTATCTGTATACCAATGCCTATCTAAAGCGAGAAAAGAAAACCTATCCCCTTGGTTTTGCGCTATTAAATGTGATAATCGCGATCCTTGCAGCAAATCTTCCCATCTTTTTAGTCCCCGAGTCCTTTGATGTCCACATGGGTACTTTTGGCGGGATGGATTTGACAGGGAATCAAAATGTGTGGATTTTATGGGCGGTGTTAGGTGGTTTATTGGTCGTTCACATTTGGGCCTATTTCTTCCAATATCAACATAAAATATTCTGGCGAGGACGTATTAATTTACCGACGATTATCGGAATACTATGGTTGTTTTTCTTTCAAGAAAGCCTTCGTTATTGGGTGAGTGGACTGTGTGTCTTAACAAGCCTTCTGTATCTATTTTTCTATTTTAGTTGGAAACCAAGAAAATAAAAAACAAAAATCGACTCTGAATTTTTTCGAATTCCGAGTCGATTTTTTTATTGCAATTTCACTTGGATGATGCCCAGTTCGATTCCTTTAAGGACGTATCCAATTTTTCATTAATTAATAGTATAGTAAAAAAGTAACCCGTTTTTAAAGAGTTGTTTGTATGAATTAGTCATAAGATGGTACTTGATACTAATAGCAAGAAAAGGCCTCTTTCCACATTTACTTATTTCTTCGTAAAAAAAGAGAGGGAGGTCCTCTCTTTACTGGATGATTTTATAACTTAAGGTTTTGACACCTTTAATATTTAAAGGATTCGGTACAGGATTGACTTCTCCTTGAGGGTCAATCTGGAAAAGATTGATGTGATGTGTACCAAGGGTGAAGAAATCAGGGAAATCCTCAGGTTCGTAAGTTTCTTGAATAATGACTAGAGAATCATTACTTTCTTTTGCTGGAGAGGTGTTCACAGGAAATTGACTGTCATTTTGATCAAAATAACTTTTAAAGACAAGTTCTGGTTGATTTGTGGTCATGCTGACTTGGATGTTTTCTAAAGAATCTAAAGGAATGCTTGTCTCTTGACCAATGATTACCGCCTCTCCATCAATTGTGGCAGTGACAGTAGCGTCGAGAGAACCTCGATCTTTTAACTGAAAGATATCTGTTTCTGAATTAGGCTTGGAGCAACTCGTCATGAAAAATAGTAGAAACAAGAGGGTTAATGGAAAAAATCGTTTAAACAGATTCATAGTGATTCATCCTTTCTTAAATCTTTCTTCCTTAGAGTAACTATACCACAGGATTTGAAAATTCATGCTATAATAGAAAGCTGTCAAAAAACAAGTGCTTAGAGAAACTCTAAGAAGAAAGTGAGGATGGAATGAATTTCGAAAAGATTACAATTAAAGGAATGAAGCAAAATAATTTAAAGGACATTTATTTAGAGATTCCGAAGAATAAGATTACGGTATTTACAGGAGTTTCTGGTTCAGGAAAGAGTTCGATTGTCTTTGATACGATTGCTAGTGAAGCGGGCCGTCAACTCAATCAAACCTATTCTAGTTTTATTCAAACCTTTTTGCCGAAATATGTGAAATCAGACTTTCTTTCAATTGAAAATTTAAGCCCAGCCATTATTGTGGACCAAAAACAAATTGGTGGGAATTCACGTTCGACATTAGGAACGATGACCGATATCATGTCCTTTTTACGTCCTGTTTTTTCTAAAATCGGTCACCCTCAAACCGGTCCAGCCCATACTTTTTCATTTAATGATCCAGCAGGGATGTGTCCGGCGTGTGATGGTATCGGACGGAAAATCGTTCCAATCATGGATAAGATGATTGACTGGAACTTATCTTTAAATGAAGGGGCACTTTTATTTCCATCTTTTGCGAAAGATGGTTGGTATTGGCAAATTTATGAAGCAAGTGGCTTTTTTGAGATGGATAAAAAACTGTGCGACTTTAGCGAAGAAGAGCGCCATCAATTGCTTTATGGCGAACGTCAAAAAATGAAAGTCCATGTCATGGGCACCAAGGAATCAAACATAGACTATGAAGGGGTAATTCCTAAGTTTAATCGTTTGTATGTCACGCGAGATTTGAGTCAACATTCGAAAAAGACCCAAGAATTGGTAAAAGAATACACCCATTTTTCCAAGTGTGATGTTTGTGAGGGCAAACGATTTAATGAGGCCAAGCTTTCTACAAAAATTAATGATTACAATATCTTTGATGTCGGCGAGTTGGAACTAGGTGATTTAAAAACCTTTTTACTTGAAATCAATCAGCCTTCAGTCCAACCCTTAATTGATGAAGCAGTGAAGCGCATTGACCATTTAATTGGGATGAGTTTAGATTACTTGTCTCTCAATCGTGAGACGTCGACCCTTTCTGGTGGGGAGTCTCAACGGGTGAAAATGATGAAACACCTCTCGAGT
Source organism: Enterococcus sp. LJL98 (assembly GCF_054871745.1). Classification (NCBI taxonomy): domain Bacteria; kingdom Bacillati; phylum Bacillota; class Bacilli; order Lactobacillales; family Enterococcaceae; genus Enterococcus; species Enterococcus sp. LJL98. The sequence goes on from NZ_JBTXLU010000007.1 coordinate 12,434, forward strand.
GCTTTGAGTGGGTTGCTCTACATTTTTGATGAGCCGAGTGTCGGTTTGCATCCACGAGATGTGGCGAACTTAAATCAGATGTTGCGTCATTTACGGGATATTGGCAATACGATTTTAGTGGTGGAACATGATCGCGATGTGATTTTAGAGGCGGATCACATTATTGATGTGGGACCTGGAGCCGGACGATATGGTGGGAGAATCACCTACGAAGGGGACGTAGCGAATCTGTTATTATCCGAGACTTCAACAGGCGAGCATCTTAACGCCTTGCCACCATTAAAAGAAATCGTGCGAGAGCCTAAGGGGTTCTTTGAATTGAAAAATTGTACCACAAATAATTTGAAAAACATTGATGTCTCCATTCCTCAAGGGGTGCTTTCGGTGATTAGTGGCGTGGCAGGCTCTGGGAAAAGTTCATTGATTTTCACTGAATTTTTGAACAAATATCCGGAAGTGGTTTTAGTCGACCAAAAAGCTTTACATGCGACGCGTCGTTCGAACATGTTAACTTATACAGGTGTTTTTGATCGGGTGCGGATGATTTTCGCCAAAGAAAATCAAGTGGAAAAATCATTGTTTAGTTTTAATTCCAAAGGCGGTTGTCCAAATTGTAAGGGGCAAGGGGTCGTTACCTTGGATTTAGCTTATCTTGAAGGGGTAGAGCTGGTGTGTCCCGAGTGTGATGGCAATCGTTATTTGTCGGAAGTGTTAGAGATGCGTTACTTAGGAAAGAATATTAACGATATTTTAGAACTGTCTGTAGAAGAAGGGATTGAATTCTTTACGGATAAGACGATTTTAAAAACCTTAAATGCCTTAAAAGAAGTCGGTCTATCTTATTTAAGCTTAGGACAACCCTTAGATACCCTTTCTGGAGGAGAATGTCAACGAGTGAAGCTAGCCAGCGAACTCCATAAGACCGGGCAAGTTTATGTCTTAGATGAGCCAACGACAGGACTGCACATGTCGGATATTGAAACCTTTATGAAAATTATTGATGCTTTAGTGGATAATGGTAGCACGGTGATTTTAATCGAGCATAACATTGAAGTCATGCGTCAAGCTGATTGGATTGTGGATCTGGGACCAGAAGCTGGACACAAAGGTGGAGAAATTGTCTATTCGGGAGAACCAAAAGGATTAGCCGGGACAGATTCAATCACTGTTAAGTATTTACTTCGCTAATTCAGGTCCTTGTCAAACTCTTCCTTGACTTTCATGGAATTTTCTTGTAATGTATAGCTACTATTAGACAAAAATCTGTGAAGGATCGAGTACATAAGCTGATTCACTTTTTAGAGAGAACGACCGTGGCTGAAAGTCGTTTAAGGGAAAGTTATCGAAAGACAGTCTGGAGATGAGAGGAAGCAAAACCTCTACGTGTGCGAGCGTTAATCGTTTGAGGAAAGTTTGGTGTGATTGTCGACCAACTTTCAAATTTAGGTGGTACCACGTGAAATGTTCGCGTCCTTGTGTAAACAAGGGCGCTTTTTTGTTTTTTATTGAAGGAGGAAAAAGAATGAGTTACCAACGACCAAAAGGGACCAATGATATTTTACCAGGTGAAGTTGAGAAGTGGCAGTTTGTAGAAGAAACGGCTCGCTTGTTATTCAGTGATTACCAGTACCAAGAAATTCGTACCCCAATGTTTGAACACATTGAAGTGATCACCCGTAGTGTAGGCGATACGACGGATATTGTGACGAAAGAAATGTATGACTTCTATGATAAAGGGGAGCGTCATATTACTTTGCGACCAGAAGGCACTGCGCCGGTTGTCCGATCTTTTGTCGAAAATAAATTGTTTGGTCCCGAATATGCCAAGCCTTATAAAGTGTATTATACTGGCCCGATGTTTCGTTATGAGCGTCCGCAAAAAGGTCGTTTAAGACAATTCCACCAAATTGGTGTGGAAGCTTTTGGATCTGAAAACCCAGCAACGGATGTCGAAACAATGATGATGGCCATGGATTTCTTTGAACAACTAGGCATGAAGCAATTTCATTTAGTGATCAATTCATTAGGGGACTTAGAAACACGTCAAAATTACCGTCAAGCCTTAATCGATTACTTAACTCCGCACAAAGAGGAACTCAGTGAAGATTCCCAACGTCGTTTAAATGAAAATCCCTTACGTGTTCTTGATAGTAAAGATAAACGTGATAAGCAGTTTGTCGCAGGGGCGCCATCGATTTTAGATTATTTGAGTGAACCTGCGAAAAAACATTTTGATGAAGTGATTGCGATGCTCGATGCATTAGACGTGCCTTACGTGATCGATAGCAATATGGTACGTGGTTTAGATTATTACACCCACACGATTTTTGAAATTATGAGTGATGCCAAAGGCCTAGGGGCACAAAACACCTTATGTGCAGGAGGTCGTTATAACCAATTAGTCGCAGAATTGGGTGGACCAGAGACACCAGGATTCGGTTTTGCTTTAGGAATGGAACGTGTCCTCTTAGTTTTAGAAGCAGAAGCGATTGAAGTACCTGTGGGTCAACCGCTCGATGCGTATGTGGTGAATTTAGGGGAAACAGTCAATATCGAAGCACTAAAAATTGTACAAAGTATCCGTCATGCTGGATTTTCAGCAGATCGTGATGTCTTAAATCGTAAAGCCAAAGGGCAGTTCAAAACAGCTGACCGCTTAAATGCCAAACTCGTCTTAACGATTGGCGAAAGTGAATTAGAAGCGGGCGTCATCAACGTCAAGGCGATGGCGACTCGTAAAGAAATTCAAGTACCATTAACAGACATCTATCAGAACTTTCCAGCAATTTATGATGAATTAATGAAAGAAGAGGAAAAATAATATGGCGAAAAGAACAGTATATAATGGTCTCGTTTCGAAAGAGTATTTAAACCAAGATGTGACACTTAAAGGTTGGGTCCAAAAACGTCGAGATTTAGGTGGCGTGATTTTTATTGATTTACGTGACCGAGAAGGGATCGTCCAAGTCGTTTTCAATCCAGAGTTATCAAAAGAAGCTTGGGAAATTGCCGACACTTGTCGTAGTGAGTATGTGATTGAAATTCACGGAAAAGTCATTAATCGTGATCCAGAAGCTGTGAATCCAAAAATGAAAACCGGTGAATTTGAAGTGATGGCTGATCACATTACGATTTTAAGCAAAGCAAAAACCCCAGCTTTCCCGATTGAAGATGAAGCAAATGTTGGGGATGAAGCACGCATGAAATACCGTTATTTAGACTTACGTCGTCCGAAAATGACGCAAAATATTATGATGCGGACAAAAACCACGCGTGCCATTCGTGAATATTTAGATAGTCAAGATTACTTAGACATTGAAACGCCTTATTTAGCAAAATCAACCCCGGAAGGAGCACGTGACTACTTAGTGCCTTCTCGTGTCCATCCAGGTCATTTTTATGCATTGCCGCAATCACCGCAAATCTTTAAACAGTTGCTAATGAATGCTGGTTTTGATCGCTACTATCAAATCGTTCGTTGTTTCCGCGATGAAGATTTACGTGGTGACCGTCAACCAGAATTTACACAAGTAGATATTGAATCAACGTTCTTAACGGCAGAAGAAATCCAAACGATGACAGAAGAAATGTTAGTGAAAGTCATGAAAGACGTGAAAGGGATAGATGTTGTTGCGCCTTTCCCACGTATTTCTTGGCAAGATGCGATGAATCGTTATGGAAGCGACAAGCCAGATACCCGTTTTGAATTCGAATTAATTGATTTATCAGAAACAGTCAAAGACCTTGATTTTAAAGTTTTCCAAATGGCATTATCGAATGGTGGGGTGGTCAAAGCCTTGAACGCAAAAGGTGCAGCTGACAAATATTCCCGTAAAGATATGGACAATTTAGGAACTTATGTTAGCCAATATGGTGCCAAAGGGTTGGCTTGGTTAAAAGTGGAAGAAGATGGCTTAAAAGGGCCAATTGCGAAGTTCTTAGTTGATGCAACAGATGAAATCATCGCAGCGACAAATGCAGAAGTTGGCGATTTACTCATGTTTGGTGCAGATAGCTTTGAAGTTGTTTCAGCAGCACTAGGTGCCTTACGTTCACGTTTAGGAAAAGAACTAGAGCTAATCGACGAGAGTAAATTTAATTTCCTATGGGTAGTTGATTGGCCACAATTTGAATATGATGCGGAGGCTAATCGTTACGTCTCTGCGCACCATCCATTCACATTGCCGCAAGACGAAGACGTGGCTTTACTTGCGACGGATCCAAGTAAAGTTCATGCTCAAGCTTATGACATTGTCTTAAATGGTTATGAATTAGGCGGTGGTTCACTACGTATCCACACGCGTGAATTGCAAGAGCAAATGTTTGAAACGTTAGGTTTTTCTCATCGCGAAATGCAAAACCAATTTGGTTTCTTATTAGAAGCACTCGATTTTGGCTTCCCACCCCATGGCGGTATTGCATTAGGCTTAGATCGCTTAGTGATGTTACTGGCAGGTGAAGACAATATTCGTGAAGTGATTGCTTTTCCTAAAAACGGGCGTGCAGTTGACCCAATGTCCGCTGCGCCAAGTACAGTAGCGCCTTTACAATTATTTGAATTAGGAATTGATGTGACCGCACCAATCGAAGAATAAAAAAGAAAAAACAATTGGTAAAATGAGAGATTGATTTCTTTTACCAATTGTTTATTTCTTTTTGTAAAATTGTGCGTATAATGGAGACGAAGAAAGAATTTAAATCATAAAGCGAGGCTTCTAAATCAATGGAGAAGTTATTTAATAAGTTTCCCTACCCAAAATATGCCACCAAATTATCAACTTCAATCGTCTATGCAATCATGGCTTCAGCAGCCGTCAATTTCTTTTATGAACCAGGTAACATTTATTCCAGTGGGGTGACGGGGATTGCGCAGATCATCGGCACGCTTTCTCAGAATTTATTCGGGATGAAATTATCGATTTCCATTTCTTTGTTATTATTGAATGTGCCTTTATTTATTTTGGGTTGGTTTAAAATTAGCCCGAAGTTTACGATTTTTACAGGAATTACGGTTGTATTGACGTCTTTTTTTATGCAAATCATTCCCTCACAAACCTTATCAACCGATCCAATTATTAATGCGATTTTTGGTGGTGTCGTAATGGGAGCAGGTGGAGGTTACGCTTTAAAAAATGGCCTCTCATCTGGGGGATTGGATTTTATCACCATTGCGATTCGTAAAAAGACGGGCAAAACAATTGGTTCCCTTTCGATTTTCTTCAATTCCTTGATTTTGCTAGCAGCAGGCCTATTGTTTGGTTGGCAATATGCGTTTTATAGCGCCTTAGCGATTTTTGTGAGTGGCAAAGTGATGGACGCAGTGTTTACCAAGCAAAAGAAAATGCAAGTGATTATCGTGACGTCGCATGCCGATGCGGTCATTCATGGCATTCATAGCAGCTTACGACGTGGGATCACGATTATAAACGATGCGGAAGGGGCCTTTCGTTATGACCGACAAAAAGTCTTGATCACGATCGTGACGCGTTACGAGCTACCTATATTAAAACAAATTATGAAAGAAACAGATCCTCGTGCCTTTGTCAGTATTGCTGACAACGTTCAAATTTTAGGGCGGTTTTACGAGGAAGACCTTTAGAAGAAACGCCTTTTTAGCCTGTGGTCAGACAGAAAAAAAGGCGCTTTTTAATTTTTTGTCAAAAAAAAATAAGAGAGATGAATTTTTCTCTTTTTTGTGGCATGATTAAGCAAATGAATGAAGAATAAGAGGAATGATAATGGAGAATCATAGAAAAAATCAACGACGATATATTCATGGCTTTGATGGTTTGCGTAGTTTAGCGGTCATTGGTGTCATTTTTTACCATCTTATGCCAAGCAGCATGCGTGGTGGTTATTTAGGTGTTCCTGTCTTTTTTGTCCTATCGGGCTATCTGATTACCGACTTGTTACGCCAAGAGTGGCAGCGTGAGGGGAAAATCCATCTCAAATCCTTCTATTTGCGACGAATCAAGCGTCTTTATCCAGCTTTAGTGGCCTTGTTGATTGTCTCAAGTGCTTATATTACCTTGTTTCAGCGGAACTTATTAAATAATTTACGTGGAATTGTTTCGAGCAGTCTCCTTTACGTCAATAACTGGTGGCAAATTCAACACGGTTTTTCTTATTTTGATCGTTTTGGTAATGAATCCCCCTTTACGCATCTGTGGTCGTTGGCAGTGGAAGGACAAAACTACTTGATTTGGCCCCTCCTCTTTCTATTATTAATGAAGTTGGTAAAAAACAAAGCCCGTCGACTGCAAATACTTTTAGGAGCAACACTCTTATCCGCAGTTTTAATGGCAGTTTTGTTTCAACCTGGGGGCGATCCGACACGAGTTTACTATGGCACTGACACTCGTTTGTTCTCAATTTGGCTAGGTAGTTTGCTGGCATTTGTCTGGCCAAGCACGCAATTAAGTAGTCACATTCCTGTTCAGGCACGAAGAATCCTTAATCTCTCTGGTGGTGTCGCCTTGTTGTTACTCGCTCTGGCCTTCTTTTTCTTAGACGGTCGTTACACTTTCGTCTATTACGGTGGGATGTATGTCATTAGCCTTGTCATCCTAGTTCTTGTCGCGGTTATCGCTCATCCTGGTTCGAGTTGGAGTAAGTGGTTGACAAATCCCGTCTTCGATTATTTAGGAAAACGTAGTTATAGCCTGTATTTGTACCAATTTCCCGTGATGATCTTCTATGAAGCAAAAGTAAAAAATATTGCAGAAAATCTTTGGCTTCATACCTTGATTGAAATGGTACTCATTGTCCTTCTTAGTGAATGTTCGTACCGTTTTGTTGAGACTCCTGGACGTCAATGGACCTTAAAGGGACTCTTGATTCAAGGAAAAGATTGGTTTCGTGTACCAAAAGGCAATCGCCAAATCATCAAACGGGTGAGTGTACTATTCGTCATACTGGTCAGTCTGGTAGGCTTCACCATTGCTCCTAAAAATACCTTAACCAAAGAACAAGAAAGTTTTCAAAAAGCAGTGTTAGAAAATCAAAAAATTGCCGAAGAGACACAAAAGAACACCTTTGTTCCTTCCGAGAATGAAACGCAAAATTCAGAAGTGGCGGCGGAACAATCCGCGGCGATGGAAGAAATCATGACCCGTTACACCTTGACGAAAGAACAGGTAGAAATGGCACAAACGATGGAACTTACCGCTTTTGGTGATTCTGTTATGCTAGGTGCAGCACAAGATTTACAGACGCTCTTTCCGAATGTTGTGATTGATGCAGTGATTGGTCGGCAGTTGTATGATTGCGTGGACGACTTAAAACAACTAAAAGCAGACGGTTTATTAAAAGAACAAGTGCTAATTGGTTTGGGGTCAAATGGTCCGGCGAGTGAAGCGCAATTTGATCAAATGATGCACGTCTTGGGAGACCGACAAGTCTACTTAGTCAATACGCGTGTCCCGACTCAACGTTGGCAAAATGAAGTGAATCAATTACTAGCGAAGATGGCTGAGAAATACGACAAGGTCACGCTTGTTGATTGGTACAGTCAAACGGAAGGACAAGCAGCTTGGTTCCGAGAAGATCAAGTTCATCCAAACGAACAAGGGTTAATCGAATATACGTCTTTGGTGGGGCAGCAATTGTTAACAAAATAAAGCGCGAAAGCATCCAGTTAAAAAGCTGGGTGCTTTTTTTGATTTGAAAAAAAGAAGCTCTGGTCTTTGCGTAAATTTACTAATGAAAGGAGAAGAGAAGATGGTTTTGATTGAGACAATTTCAGATGAATTGATTCGTTATGGCGTAAAACAACGAATGCAAGATTTGTATATTTATTTTTTAAATGAACAGGTCGCCATTTATTATCGAAAAGATCATGAAATGATTCCGTTTGAAAAAGATTATAGTGTGGAAACGGCTCAAAAATTAATTGCTCGTTTCAAATATTTGGGCGAAATGGATGTTGGCGAAAAACGCAAAGCGCAACTAGGAGCAATTACTTATCCATTGAAAGAAGGAGAACAGCGCCTTCGACTCTCAACGGTCGGTGATTATCGGGGCAAAGAGAGTTTAGTGGTTCGTTTTTTACATCAACTGGACCAAATCGAGTTAGGCTATTTTTATCCAGAAGATGTGGAAACGATCAAACAAGTCATTTTTCAAAAGGCAGGATTGTATCTGTTTAGCGGCCCCACAGGCTCTGGCAAGACGACATTGATGTATCATTTAGCGCAACAAATCAAAGGTCAAGTCATTACAATCGAAGACCCGGTTGAAATTGAAGCTCCGAATTTTTTACAATTGCAAACCAATGAAAAAATACATCAAACGTATGATCAATTAATTAAACTCTCTTTGCGCCACCGTCCGGATGTCTTGATTATTGGTGAAATACGCGATGCGCTGACAGCCAAGGCCGCTATTCGTGCAGCACTAACCGGTCACAAAGTGTTTGCGACGATTCATGGAAAAGGGGTCAAAGAAACGACCAGCCGTTTGATCGATTTAGTTGGAGAACAAACTGAATTGCCACATTGTTTGATGGGGGTCATTTATCAACAACTTTTCTTAACGAACGAAAAGGAAACCAAAGCGTTACTCGCCTATGAATTTTTTACGGGCGACAAACGAATAAAAACCTGGGATGAGCGATATCAATCACTCCAACAGTCTGGTGTGCTTTTATGAAAAAAGAAAGAAAAGAACGGATAGCCTTTTTAGAAATGTTTGTCTTGTTGCTAGAAAATGGGTTTAGTCTGCAAGAAAGTCTCCAAGTGATGGAGCGAAGTCGCTCATTCTCAGAAAGATTGCTCACGGTCTTAACGCATTCCTTCACACAAGGACAGTCCTTAGGAGAAGGGTTTTGTCAAATGGGTTTTCGTCCATCAGAAGTATTGCAAGTTCAATTAGCTGAGACACACGGAAATGTGACGGAAACGTTAAGCAACTTGTTACAGCACTTAAAATTACTGGATAAACAGCGAACAGAACTACAGAAAATCATGACGTATCCAATGATTTTGCTCCTTTTTTCTTTCAGCACCTTATTAAGCATGCGCTACTTATTGCTGCCACAATTACTCGCTTCGCAAATGGTCAATCCGGATCATTGGGGGATCTGGTTTATGACCTATAGTCCTTTTTTGTTCGGAGGGAGTTTGCTGGTTTTTAGTCTGAGTGGGTTTTGTCTCCGTCATTTATTTCGTCGGAAGTCACCGTTAGAACAAGCCATTCTACTTAGTCGATTGCCTGTAGTTGGGTCTTTTTACCGCCTGTATCAGACGAGTTATTTTTCGTTAGAGTGGGGCAAGCTATTTAAGGAAGGGTTAGAAAGTAAGCAAGTGATTCAAACCCTCATTGCCTTGCCGGAAAATTCATTAATGATTACAGTATCAAAAAAATTGAATCAAGGTCTAGCAGAAGGGCTTTCGCTAACAAATCAATTGGCAGACTATCCGTTTTTATTGCCAGAATTTTCTTTGATTGTCTTTCAAGGAGAATTAAAAGGCAAGTTAGGAGAGGAATTGCTGATTTACAGTCAATTGGTCTTAAAACAATTTGTCACAAAGGTTGAACAAGGCATCAAGTGGATTCAACCACTTGTATTCATTGGAATTGCGTTAGCGATTATCGCGATTTATGTTGCCATGTTTATCCCATTATATGGAAATTTAGGAGGGGATTTTGTATGAAAAAAACAAGATATGCGGGCTTTACTTTGGTAGAGATGATGGTTGTCATTTTAATTATTAGTGTTTTACTTTTACTATTTATTCCGAATTTATCGAGTCAACGAGAAAACGTGACTCGACAAGGCAATGAAGCCTTGGTTCAATCGATTCGAACGCAAATTGAATTGGCCGAATTTGAAAAAGAACGAACGTTGACAGATGCTGAAATTAAGGAGCTTTTAAAAAATGACCAAAAGAAAATTGACTTATACTTTCAAAGCGTGGACAAGTAGTCCTTGGACGGGATTCACTTTGCTGGAAACGCTCATTGTTTTTTTCGTTGTGAGTTTGTTTGTTGGTTTACCAGCACATGCTTTGCCGCGTTTACATGCACAACTCCAAGTACATCAATTTTTGAACCAGTTTGAAAAGTACACGTTACTTACACAACAAGTCGCGATCTTGTCAAATGAGTTTACAGGCATTTCGCGACTAGGCGAAGGAGATCGACAGTTGCTTTTTTCACTCGAATACGGTGAGAAAATAGTTCTGTCTTTGCCTGAGGCGTTACGAGTGAGCGCCTTTGCTACGAAACATTTTACGAAAAGTACAGGAGGGGTGGATCGTTTGGAAGCCATCCGTTTTACTTGGGAGGAAGAAAAAAAGGCAATCGTTTATACTTTTTTATTAGGGAAAGGACACTATGAGAAAGAAATCAAAGCCATTTAATCAAGGATTTATCCTATTGGAAACCATTCTGGCCTTTTATCTCATTCACTTTGCGGTTTTCTTTTTTTACAGTGGCAGTTTAAACTTTTTAAAGCAAAGCGAAGCGCAGCAAGAGGAACTGCAAATGTATCGCGTGCTCTATGAAGAAATCGCCAGCGCTCGCAAGCAAGGGAAAAGCAAAGAAAGTCAATGGCTTCAGCGAGGAAAGAACTTTTACGTTGAATACCAATTGGAGGAACAAGCCTATGCTCAAATCACAAGGAATGGACAGACGATTTCCATTCAGCAGTTCCAGTAAATATGGTGGGTTCACGCTCATTGAGTGTCTCGTTTCACTCAGTGTTTTGAGCCTCATCTTTTTGCTACTTTCAGGTGTCTTTCATCAAAGTCAAGTCATGAATCAAAGAATCCAAGGTCGGCAAGAATTGGAATGGCATGTTTTTCTAATCCAATTAGAAAATCAATTTCAATTAGGGACATTGAAGAGTGTCAAAAAAGGCGAATTGCTTTTTGAACGCAAGGAGGAATACAAGGGAGAAGAAGTAACGTTTTCCATCAAATGGAGCAAGTCGACGGCTTCTGTCTATTTAAGTGATAATGGTGGGATGGAGCGACTCTTGACGCAAGTTCGTCAGCTGAACTTTCAACAAGCAGGAGCAGATGTTTTTTTTACAGTGACGTTCATAGATGGGGAGGAAAAAATTGGAAAATGGACGATTCCATAACTTTCGCGGCAGTATTTTTTTATTGGCAATCGTGACGATCAGTCTACTGAGTGTATTGTTCTTATCGCTGACTGAAAATGTTCGTGTGACGGGGTATTTTGTGAGTCGTAGCCGGCATTACTATCACATGGGAATAATGAAGGAAATGTTTTTGAGTTCCTATTTGAAGCTACCTGAAAATGAGCGAGCAAAGGAAGGCGAAGTTCTTTTTAATACAGGGAAAATTCGTTATACATATCGTGAACCAACGCTCGCCATAATCGCGGAGACCTCTCGTTATAAACGCGTGTATGAGGAAAAAATACTACTTGAAAAATCAGAAGATACGGAAGATTCGACCTTAGAAAGTAAACAGTTATTAGAAGAAAATGATACAGAAAAAGTAGGAGGGTCGAGAAAATAAAAATGGTTAGAAATTCCGAAGTTTACATAGAAAATCACAAAAATAGACAAGTAAAAGAGGTCGTTTCACTTTTAACGACTCTCTTTTTTTGTTTTTCTCGTGAGAAAATGATAAATTGAAAAGGATAGACGTCAGTAGTTGATTATTTACCTAAAATCAGCTAAAATTAAACAGGAATAAAAGTTGTTATAGTGATTATTTGAAATGAGGTGTCTAATGTCAGTGGAAAAAATTGAAAAGAGTTTTTATTTAAACTTTGAAGCCATTGAATTGTTACAAGAAGCCTTAGCAACTTCATTTTTTGATGCTTACCTTGAGCAAGTTGAAAATGTCTTAGATGGGTATCAAGTTCGAGTGCTTGATGGCGTTCCTGATGCACAGACCGTTGAAAAATTACAAGGGATTTACCAAAAACTACAAGCAGAAAAACTTGAAGCCGAAGAAATTCGTAAATTGACACAATGGTTGTTACTAAAGGGCACGCAAAAAGAACCAATCCAAGCAAATCATCAACTCACGCCGGATAGCATTGGTTTTTTATTTGTGTACTTAATTGAACAGTTTTATCCCAAGAAACAAGAAACACTCACTCTTTTAGATCCAAGCGTGGGTACAGGGAATTTGTTATTGACCTTATTAACAAATTTAAGTCTGTCAGGATATAAGCCGAAGGGGATTGGCATTGATAATGATGAGTTATTGATTGCCATTGCAGCTGCCAATAGTCAATGGGTAAAAACAGAGACACTGTTTTACAATCAAGACGCGATGCAACAAAGTCTAGCAGATAAAGCGGATGCAGTTGTGGCCGACCTACCTGTAGGTTATTATCCAATTGATTCGATTGCAGGTGCTTTTGAAACCGTCGCAGAATCCGGGCACACTTTTGCGCACCATTTATTGATGGAACAAGGAATGAAACAAACAAAAGAAGAAGGTCTTGGTTTCTTCTTATTGCCAAGTAACTTTCTGGAAAGTGATCAAAGTGACCGTTTGAAAAAATGGTTAGGAAAATCCGTTTATTTACAAGGAATTATCCAGTTGCCAGATGAACTCTTCAAACAAGCGTCTTCCCGTAAAAGTCTAGTAATTCTACAAAACAAGGGACCAAAAGCGCAACAAGCGAAAGAAATATTAGTGGCGCAACTTTCAACTTTGAAAGATCCGAAAAAAGTGCAATCGTTTTTCCAACAAGTCACAAAATGGAAGCAAGAAAATCTTTAAATCTGTTTAAACAAGCGTAAATTTATTTGCGAATTTAAAAATATAAAATGAAAATTGAGGAGCATACAACATGTCTAAAACAATTGCAATTAATGCTGGAAGTTCAAGTCTAAAATGGCAACTCTATACAATGCCAGCAGAAACAGTCATCGCGAAAGGAATCGTTGAGCGAATTGGTTTAAACGATTCAATCTTTACGATTAAATACGGTGAAGACCAAAAATTCGAACAAATCGTTGATATCCCAGACCACGATATCGCAGTGAAAATGTTATTAGATCAATTAATCGATTTAAAAATCTTAGGTTCATATGACGAAATCACAGGTGTGGGACACCGTGTGGTTCATGGTGGAGAGTTTTATGATCAGTCAGTCATTATTGACGATGAAGTGATTAAAAACATTGAAGAGTTATCTGAATTTGCTCCTTTACATAACCCAGCAAACGTGATGGGAATTAAAGCGTTCAAACACTTATTACCAGAAATTATTAGCGTTGCTGTTTTTGATACAGCATTCCATGCAACAATGCCAGAAGAAAATTATTTATACAGCCTGCCACGTGAGTACTATAACGACTTTAAAGTACGTAAATATGGTTTCCATGGAACAAGCCATCGTTTTGTTTCAGAACGTGCAGCGGAAATGTTAGGAAAACCAATCGAAGAAACGAAAATTATCACTTGTCACTTAGGAAATGGCGCTTCGATTACAGCAGTTGATGGTGGAAAATCAGTGGATACTTCAATGGGCTTCACGCCACTTGCAGGTGTAACGATGGGAACACGTTCAGGTGATATTGATCCGTCATTGTTACCGTACTTGATGGAAAAATTAAACTTAAATATCAATGAAATGGTTGATGTTTTAAATAAAAAATCAGGTTTACTTGGTTTATCAGGAATTTCAAGTGACATGCGTGACCTTGAAAACAATGCGGACAAAGAAGAAGTACGTGTGGCCTTAGATATTTTTGCAGATCGTATCCGTAAATACGTGGGCAGCTACGTAACAGTTATGAATGGTGTTGATGCAATTGTCTTCACAGCTGGAATCGGTGAAAACGACTCCGCGACTCGTGCTCGGATTATTGATGGCATGTCTTGGTTTGGTTGTGAATTAGATCCAGTTCAAAATGCCAAACGTGGGGAAGATTTAGTGATTTCAACACCAGAATCAAAAGTAAAAGTCTTCTTAATTCCAACAGACGAAGAATTAATGATTGCTCGTGACGTAGAAGCATTACGTGGCTAATCAAAAGCAATGCAAATCGTTGAACAAATGGAGAAAATCCTTTGTTCAACGATTTTTTTTGAATCGAAACCATCCCAATTTGAAAAAAGAAGTGGTATCATAGAAGGCAGAATGAGATTTGGAGGGAAAATGCATGACAGTCAATTGGCAAGCAGAAGTAGAAAAACGTAAAGATGATTTATTAGAAGATTTAGTTGAACTTTTAAAAGTAAAAAGTGAACGTGAAGATGAGAAGGCTACGCCAGATGCACCATTTGGACCTGGACCGCGTGATGCTTTATTACATATGTTGGGTTATGGCGAACGTGACGGTTTTATCGTGAAAAACGTAGACAACTATGCCGGTCACATTGAATATGGCGAAGGTGAAGAAATTCTAGGAATTTTTGGTCACATGGACGTTGTGCCAGCAGGCGATGGTTGGGAGAGCGACCCTTACGTACCGGTAATTAAAGATAATAAAATTTATGCTCGTGGCTCTTCGGATGATAAAGGTCCAAGTATGGCAGCTTACTATGGCTTAAAAATTATTAAAGAACTCGGCCTACCTGTCTCAAAAAAAATCCGTTTCGTTGTGGGGTCGGATGAAGAAAGCTCATGGAAAGACATGGATTATTACTTTAAACATGAAGTGATGCCTGACTTTGGTTTTGCTCCAGATGCGGAATTTCCAATTATTAATGGGGAGAAAGGAAATATCTCAGTCGCCCCTCAATTTGAAAGCACGAATGGCGGCGCGTATGAACTGACAGCGTTTAAAGCAGGCTTACGTCCGAATATGGTGCCACAAGACGTGGTTGCCACAGTGGTGACGCCTTCTGCTGAGGAAGCAACCGCTTTAAAAGCAGCTTTTGAAGCATACTTAGCCGAGGAACCTGTCTCAGGAAAAGCAGAGGTGGCTGGCAATACCGTTTCCTTTAAATTAATTGGAAAAAGTGCCCATGGTGCCAATCCCCAATCAGGTTTAAATGCAGCTACTTATTTAGCCGTTTTCTTAAAGGCGTATGATTTTGGTGGCGGCGCGAAAAACTATTTAGCGGCAGCGGCTCATATTCACTTAGATGTTTATGGGGAAAAACTAGGTGTGGCTTATGAAGATGAAAAAATGGGCAAACTAACAATGAATGCCGGCTTATTTGAATTTGTTGCTGGAGAAGCGGGCGCCTACATGAACTTTAACTTCCGCTACCCACAAGGAACCGATAAAGAAACCTTGGTTCAAGGAATTCAGGGAACAATCGGGCAATACGTGACCGCTTTGAAAGCTGATGAGAAACATTCAGGCCCGCATTACGTACCAATGGAAGACCCATTAGTTGCGACTTTACTAGCTGTTTATGAAGAACATACGGGTGAAAAAGGGTACGAGCAAATTATCGGTGGTGGGACATACGGTCGCTTATTAAAACGTGGCGTGGCTTTTGGCGCGATGTTCCCAGGATTTACTGACACGATGCATCAAGCAAATGAATTTATGAGTTTAGATGACTTGTTCCGTGCAGCAGTCATTTATGCGGATGCAATTTATAGACTTGCAAAATAAATAGACAAAAAAACAGTCCTGAGAGCAAATATCTTAGGACTGTTTTTAGTGGTCATGCCATTTTGTGAAACACTGACAAAAGTCGTTTAGTTACCTTCAAGTTGGCTGATATTTAAAATCGTGCCCGAATGCGCGTCGGCAAGAAATTCATAGACAACAAGTGCGTCTTCTTCGTAGCGGACAATGCCTCCGCTATAGGCTTTTGTTTCTTGGACGATGTGATCGACAAAAACGGGTTCATGTTCGATCCAAGAGCCTTCAATTGGACCTTCGGCTAAGAAAGAATGCTTGATGCCTTCGAGGACTTGTTGGGGATTTTTTGTCTGTCGTTTTTTTACCCAAATCGTACTTGAGATTCCTGCGGCTAAACCAATGCTTGCCCCAATGAGGAGGCCAGTCTTTAAAGGTGAAAAATGAGAGTGATTTGACATGGTCATTTCTCCTTACGTAAGTTAATACTTCTATTTTACCACAGAGCGAAAAAAACCGACAAGTAAATGCCAAAAAAGGCAAAAATTAAGCTATAATAAAGAGAGTTCAAGATAGAGGAGGCGAAAGTTTGACTTTGCTCAAACGTGATAATGGACGAAAAAACATTTCAACGAATTAAAGAATTAACCGAACTTCAAGGAACGAGTGGTTTTGAACAGGAAGTTCGTGCTTATATGCGTACGGCGATGACGCCATTTGTAGATCGTGTCGAACAAGATGGACTAGGTGGGATTTTTGGTGTACGTGACCATCAAACGGAAGAAGCACCAAGAATTATGTTAGCGGCGCACATGGATGAAGTTGGTTTTATGGTCACTCAAATTACCGATCGTGGCCTATTTAAAGTAACGCCCTTAGGTGGTTGGAACCCATATGTTGTTTCCGCTCAACGCTATACATTAAAGACTGCAAAAGGCAATTATCCTTGTATCTCTTCTTCTGTGCCTCCGCATTTATTAAGAGGTTCCGCGGGACAAGCGGGTGTGAATGTGACGGATATTTTATTTGATGCAGGTTTTGAGTCAAAAGAAGAAGCGTTGCATTTTGGTCTTTGTCCAGGTGATACGGTCGTGCCACAAGTGGAAACGATCAAAACAGCCAATGGCAAAAACATTATTGGAAAAGCTTGGGATAACCGCTATGGTTGTACCCTTGTTTTAGAAGCACTTGAAGCCTTAAAAGATGAAAAACTCAATCACACTTTAATTGCAGGTGCCAACGTGCAAGAAGAAGTCGGCTTACGTGGTTCAGGTCCTTCTGTACGGAAATTCCAACCTGATTTATTCTTTGCGGTAGATTGTTCTCCTGCAGACGATACTGTAACAAAAAATGGCACCTTTGGACACTTAGGGGAAGGCACCTTGTTGCGTATCTTTGATCCAGGGATGATCATGTTACCAGCGATGAAAGAATTTTTACTCGACACCGCAGAAACGCACAAGATTCCTTATCAATATTTTGTTTCAAAAGGAGGCACCGATGCAGGGGCTGCGCATACGGCAAATGAAGGAATTCCAAGTACCGTTATTGGGGTAGCGGGTCGTTACATTCATACGCATCAAACAATGTTTAATATTCAAGACTTTGAAGCCGCTCGTGAGATGGTCATTCAAATTCTCAAAAGCTTAGACAAATCAACTGTCGATACGATTATCGCAGGCAAGTAAAGGACGTTTCAAATGATTATTCCAAAAAATATTGAAGAATTAGCCACTTTTGTGGAAAAAGGCACCAATGTCTTCTTTTTTACGGCTGAATGGTGTGGCGATTGTCGGTTTATTTATCCAATCATGCCGGAATTAGAAGCAGAATTTCCAGAATACAACTGGATTGAAGTCGATCGCGATGCGTATATTGATGTTTGTGCGGAGTGGGGCATCTTTGGCATCCCAAGTTTTGTCGTGATCCAAGATGGGGAAGAACTTGGCCGTCTCGTAAGTAAAAATCGCAAAACGAAAGAAGAAATTGCTACTTTTATCCGTCGTTTATCAGCAAACTAATACATTAGGAGCGTGAATACAATGGAACAAACTTACAAAAAAATCTTAGTCGGAATTGATGGATCAGAACACGCCAAAGCAGCCTTTAAAAAAGCTGTCGAAGTAGCCAGAAGAAATGCCGGTGAAGTGTTTGTTGCAGCGGTTGTGGAGCAACAAGTTCCTTTGATGATGGGGGCCTCGGCATTTGGTGACTCCTATATTGAAGAAGAAAGCCGCAGAGCGAACCTCTTACTTGATGAATGCTTGGCATATGGTGAAACCGTTGATTTTACGAACATAAAAAAAGTGTTGACCTTTGGACAAGCGAAAAGCATGTTAGCCATTGAATTGCCTCGAGAACACCAGATTGATTTAGTGATGGTCGGACAGTCGGGCTTAAATGCCGTTGAAAAGATGATGGTAGGTAGTGTTGCCAGTTATGTTATTCGTAAAGCGCCCTGTGATGTTTTAGTCGTAACAAAACCAGAAGAAGAAAAAAAATAACAGAAGAGCCGAAAACTTCGGCTTTTTTGTTGGGAAAGAGGAAAAATATGAAAAAAAATCTTTTACTTTTAACCGCATTTACATTAGGAGTCGTTGGCTTAAGTGGCTGTACCGACCAAAAAAATCCAGAGGTACCTGCAACGAGTACGCAAGCAAGTACGGTTCAGGAAACAGCTGTTGCAACGGTGATTATTCAAGAAGATGGAAAAGAAATAACCAAAAAAGAGGTTTCTTTTGCAGCGGATACGGTTCTTTATGAGATCATGTCTGAGAATTTCACGATTGAAGACAATGATGGGTTTATTACAGCCATTGATGGCATTGCACAAGATGAAGCAAATGACAAATATTGGATGTATGATTTAAACGGCGAAATGGCACCTAAAGGAGCAAAAGAGATGAAACTCGAAGCCGGCGACGAAGTTTTATTTAAATTAGAAAAGATGCAATAAACCACCATTTCTGCTACAATGGTCAAGGAAAACGAAAGAGGAGGAAATGGTGTGATTTTTGCATACAATCCAAAATTTGTCAGTGATACCTTAATGGTGATTACTGAGCATGATAAAAATATGGAACAAAGCGTCGAACGTCGTGAAAACGTTGCGCGTCTAACAACAGAAGACGGTCGTGTGATCGGCTGGAACTTCTTTGAGATTTCAAAAGTGTTTGCCATTGAAGGAACCGGTCAAGTTCAAATCAGCGATGAACAATTAGCAAAGTTAAATGCATTGATTCAAAAAGCTGGTTTTGAAGACATCCTTGTACCAGACCATTCACCAAAAATTGTGGTTGGATTCGTCAAAACATGTGTCCCACATGAAGACAGTGACCACTTATCTGTGACGGAAATTGAAGTGGATAATGGGGAAGTCTTACAGGTCGTTTGTGGGGCAGCCAATATCCGTAAAGGCTTGAAAGTTGTTGTCGCAAAACCCGGTGCAATGATGCCGGACGGGTTGCTGATTTGGCCAGGTGAACTACGTGGAGTGGAAAGTTTTGGTATGGTTTGCTCAGCAAAAGAGTTAAACTTACCGAATGCTGCCATGCAACGTGGGATTTTGGAATTAGGTCCAGATGCCGTTGTTGGCGAAGCATTTGCCGTTGGAAAATAAAAAATGAAACGCCGCGTGCCCTTAGAATCAGGGGCCGCGGCGTTTCATTTTTTATTCGTTTGGTTCAAGTTGTTGTGTTTGTTCTTGTTGTAGAATGGATTGATCGACACTTAATTGAACGGTGGCTGTTCGCTCATTGTCTCCACGATAGAAGGTAATATCCATCGAATCGCCGACTTTCTTTTTATAAAGCGCGGCCCGTAAATCTTGGCTGTTGGCAATTTCGTTACCATCGATTTTTGTAATGACATCGTATTGTTCTAAGCCTGCTTTTTCAGCAGGAGTGGCGCCTGCAACACTACGGATAACAACTCCTTGTGTGACAGACTCAGGTAAGTTTAAGATTTCTCTTTGTTGTTGTACAGAGATATTGTTAAGGTCAATCATTGTTACCCCAAGGGCAGGTCGAATGACTTTTCCTTGTTCTTCTAGTTGTTGAATAATCGCTACCACGTCGTTACTTGGAATCGCAAAGCCCATTCCTTCGACACTCACACCAGAACCTGCAGAACTAGCAATTTTACTAGAGTTAATCCCAATCACTTGACCTGCAATATTCACCAATGCACCACCTGAATTTCCAGGATTAATCGCTGCGTCGGTTTGAATCGCATTGATACTGATGGGTTCACCAGATTCATTCAAGCTTTCCACCGGACGATTTAAGGAAGAAATAATCCCTTGCGTCACAGAGTTTGCATATTCTGAACCTAAAGGAGAACCGATCGCAATGGCAGGTTCACCAACTTTTAAAGCATCAGAGTCACCAAAGGTCGCAACATTTTCTACTTTTTCAGAGGGGATTTTCAAAACAGCGAGGTCGGTAAAACTATCAGTCCCCACAAGTTCTGCTTCTACTTTTGAACCATCTTTGAGTAAGACCTCGAGTCCATTTTGACCTTCAACTACGTGATTGTTGGTAACAACGTAAGCGAATTTTCCCTCTTTTTTATAAATGACCCCACTTCCTTCAGAAGCTGGAACGAGCGTTTGATCTTGCCCTTGGTTGCCACTAGGATTGCCAAAGAAATCGCCTAAGCCCCCGGTAGATGTCTGTGTGCCTTGTAAATTAATGACAGAAACAACGGCATCTTGTATTTTTTCAACTGCTTGGGTAACATCGCTTGTCGTTTTGACTTTCACGTTACTCACTTGTGCCCCCCCTTGGCTCGTTGTGTTTGTCGTTCCAGGAGCTGTCTGATTGTTGGGGCTGATAAAAGAATAAAAGCCGCCAAACATTAGCATCCCACCTAAAAGACCACCAGCTAGACTAATTCCAAAGGTTTTAAAAGGACGATTTTGTTTATAAGGTGTCACATCTTTTCTTGACATAAGAATTCCTCCTTGTTGTTCTACTAAGTATAGTATAATATTACTTTCGAGTATTAGTCTACTAATAGAATTTGAATAAATTATGAAAAAAACACGTTTAAATCGGTGTTGTTTTATGAAAAAATCTCACAGATTTTCTTGTGGAGAACTGTCTAAAAACTTGTGTGTAAATCGATTCAAAAGTTATGAACAGGGTTGTGGATATTGGGTATAAAAGACATAGAAACATCTGTTCTTATCAAAAAAGGGATAAAAACAAGGTTTTATGTGTGGGTATTTGTGGATAACCCTGTGCATAGTGTGTACAACTTTGTTGAGAACTTAAGAATTCATTAAATGAGAGGACGAAAAAAATGAATATAAAAATGATTAGTGTGGGTAAATTAAAAGAAAAATATTTGGTTCAAGGAATCAATGAATACGTCAAACGACTCGGCGCTTACGCAAAAATGGAGCTCATTGAGGTTCCAGATGAAAAAGCTCCTGAAAACCTAAGTGAAGCTGAAATGCTCCAAGTCAAAGAAAAAGAAGCCGATCGCATTCTCGCAAAAATCAAGGAACAAGAATACGTCTTTGCTTTAGCCATTGACGGAAAAAA
Source organism: Enterococcus sp. LJL98 (assembly GCF_054871745.1). Lineage (NCBI taxonomy): Bacteria > Bacillati > Bacillota > Bacilli > Lactobacillales > Enterococcaceae > Enterococcus > Enterococcus sp. LJL98. The sequence goes on from NZ_JBTXLU010000007.1 coordinate 33,464, forward strand.
TCCAAGTAGCGAAGACTTTGCCAAGCAGATTGACCAACTTGGCATTCAAGGAAAAAGCCAGCTCGTCTTTGTAATCGGTGGCTCTCTTGGTTTGAGTGATCGTGTCTTAAAGCGAAGTAACAGCCAAATTTCCTTTGGTAAGATGACTTTTCCGCATCAGTTAATGCGAATGATTTTAGTGGAACAAATTTATCGAGCTTTTCGGATTAATCGAGGAGAGCCATACCACAAGTAATGATATTTATTTTGTAACAGTATTAATTAACCAACCTTTGTTTTGTGGAGGTTGGTTATTTTGTTTGGGGTGATTTTTAATTAGTATTTTCTCGGCTCTTTAACAATCGATTAGATGAGGTTTGTAAACAACTTCGACTGTTCGATCTGCCTCGTGCACTCAATAATTCATTTTCTAGTAGAGAAAGAAGAATGGCTCCTCTCTCTACTAGAAAATGAATTGAAGTGTCGTGAAAGGCTGAAAGTTGATCGACTATTTAAGCAAGCGAAGTTTCCTGTCAAGGGCGGATTTCACTACCGCCCTTTACATGAATCAAATTATTTAATTATCGTGTTACAAAAACGTTTAATTGTTGATAAGTAATCATTTTTATTTTTACAATTCAAAAAACGATGAAAAGCTTCTTAAAAAAAAATCTTGAACGAAATAGCACTTTAATATACAGTTATGTTGTAGTTAAATACATAGAAAGGAGGAATGAATCATAAAAGAGTTTGAAGAAGGAAAATTCTTGTTAAATCTTGAATTGTTAGAAGAGCTCGATAGTTGCGAAAGCGGTTTTGTTGCAAAAAAAGAAAAAATTTTAACTGAGTTTTTGAAATGATTTTTTAATTAAATAATTTAGATAATTCACCATAAAATTTAGGAGGAGTCTAATGGTTAAAAAAAGTCATTCTATTAATTTAGTAATTATTCCAATAGTTCTGTACTTTTTAATAGAGCTATTTTCTAGAACTTTATTTTTTTGGATACCAAATAATATGCAGAATTTAAAAATATTTAGAGATATTTTTACAATAATCACATACTTGTTTTTACTAAAAAAGTATAATTATATATCAAATGATGACTTAAAAATTAATTTTAAAATCATCACTATATTTGGTGGTATAATTGCAATTTTTATTTACTTTTTTACTGAACAAGCACAATCAAATTATCCGTTATATCATATTTTTTCTGCCATATTTATTTCTCCAATAATTGAAGAATTAATTTGTCGAAAATTTATTTATGATTTTTTCTTAACTCATTTTAATATATTTACTGCTGTAATTGTCAGCTCTCTTTTTTTTATTTTGTTACATTTTTCTACATCTCTATCAACAAATGGATTTTACTTTTCTATGTCACTAATTTTTACTCTTACAAGAGCTCTCTCGGGTAGTGTAACCAATTCAGTAATAGTACATTTTATAAGCAATCTTATAATGGCTATTCGTATGTAAGTTAAGGAGGATTAATTTGGAAGTTAATGAATTTGAAATTCTTAAAAAAGAATTTTTAATAACAAAAGAAGAATTTAAAGAAATGAATATTCAAATAATATTTCAATTTTAGTGAAATCCAAGAGAAGATTCAGCTATCTGAGAACAAAAACTTTAAAAATGCCGATTGTTAAATTAGGGGAGACAGGTAAAAAATTATTTAAGTTATACTCAAATTGTAATACTGGCTAAAGAATACAAGGAGAGTGCACGGCGGATTTTATATTGAATTTCGAATAAAAAAATACCACGTGAGTATTGAAGTTGCCACCAACAACAAATAGACAAGAATGAATTCACATGACGTAAACGCACGATAGCACAATTTCGTTGAAAGAAAAGGACTGGTAATACATTTGACTAGCTGTTTATTTCAGTCACGCCTATCTTTCTTGGGAGTGCGGAACGAGTAAAAAATCAGCGCAAGTTGATTCGTCAATTGATTTCAAAAGGTATCTTGATTTGCGATGTAGGTGAGAATCATATTTTGCAAATCCAAGGTTAGGTGAATGATTATCCTAGAAAAATAGTGGGGTATATGACGCTATGTGATCGATTCATTTACGCAACAGATTCATTGTGGCAGAAAAAAATTTACTCACCCAGTGTGGTGAACTTAAACTTGAAATTTACAGCGGATAACCTTGGAACCACACCACACAAAGACAGACCTTTGTAGCATGCATCACTTGCACAAAGATCTGTCTTTGATTGAAAAAAATTAGGGGAGTGTCACGATGATTTTTCCAATATTTTGATTGCTTTCCATATACTGATGCGCCTGTTGGATTTGATCAAAGGGGAAAATTTTGTCGACAATGGGGTGTAATTTTTTTTGAGTAAAAAGTGGGAGTGCCTTTTTAGCAAATTCAGCAGTTAATTTTGCCTTGTAGAGATCGCTTCGAGGCGTCAATAAGGTCCCGGTTAATTGTACTCGTTTAAGTAGGAGTGCCATTAGATTGACTTCTTGAATGAGCGAACCACCTAAAACACCGATCAAAACCCAACGACCATCGACTTTAAGACTCGCAAGATTTTTTTCCCAATAAGCAGCACCGACAAAATCTAAAATTAACTCGACTCCTTGTTGTTGGGTTATCTGTTGCACTTCCTCGTCAAAGTTTTGCGTCTTATAATTGATACCAAAATCTGCTCCCAATGAATAACAAAAGTCGAGTTTTTCTTTTGAACTCGTCGTTGTAAGCACATGGGCCTCTCCCAGTTCTTTAGCTAGTTGAATGGCAGCAGTTCCCACACCACTGGCACCTGCATGAATTAAGACTTTCTCGTTAGGTTGTAATTTACCTAACCAAAATAACGTTTGATAAGCAGTTAAAAAAACTTCAGGAATGGCAGCTGCTTCTTCAAAAGATAAGGCTTCAGGAATCACCATTGCACGATCGACTGGCATCGTGACATATTCTGCATAGCCTCCACCATTAACTAATCCCATCACACGGGTGCCTACGGGAATTTTTTCCTGGCAATCTGTTTGTTCAACGATGCCAGATACTTCGACTCCTAAAATAGGGTTTTCTAAATAACCTAAACTTTTCTCTCGATTGATAATATCTGAACGGTTAATTGCCGTTGCTTTGACCCGAATCAGTAATTCATCTTCTCTTGGCACCGGTTTTTCATACTCGGTCATTTGTAATTGTTCGGCGCCACCCGGTTGTTTGACAATGATGGCTTTCATTGTAAGCCTCCTTTTTCTTTCCTTTTACTGGATGTCTCCAATTGAGTGGAATGTCCTATTTTAATTTTAGCAAGGAGGAAATTTGGCGTCAACAAAGAAATCCCGATGGTTTGAGAATGCGTTTCGAACGTCTTGCTTTTTTTGAATCAAGCATTGCAAGGTAAGTTATTTGTAGTAAGATGAAGAGGATTTATTCATTAAGACATCATTTACAGAGTGAATCAGAAAGAGGGTCGAATAATGGTATTATCAACTGAACAACAAACAAAAATGTGGAGCATGCTGAACCAAACGAGAGGACAAATAGGTTTAACTGCTTACAAAGATTATATTTTTGGAATTTTATTTTATAAATATTTATCTGAAAAGGGAATGAAATGGTTAGAGCAAACCTTACGTGGTGAAACATGGGAAGACGTGTATAATCAAGATTCTCAACGTGCAATGGATTATATGAAGAAAAACTTAGGTTACGCAATTCAACCAGGTGAGTTTTTTGATGACTGGAAAACGGCAATTGATGAAGATCGTTTTAATATTGGAATGATGAGTGATACTTTTGGTCATTTTAATCAACAAATTGCCTTTGCAGCCAAGGGAGATTTTGAGGGGATTTTTGATGGGATGCGTTTTGATAGTGCTGATTTAGGCTCTAATGCCCAAGCGCGTTCAAGCGTCATGATTTCAATGATTGAATTACTTTCGACACCAGAATTTGATTTGTCTGGTGGAAATGATAATGTCTCTGATATTTATGAATATTTAGTCGCCCAGTTTGCGACTGTCCTGGCATCAGATATGGGACAGTACTATACACCAAAAGAAATATCTGATGTGATGGCGCAAGTCTTAACTTATGGTCATGAAGATAAAGAAAACTTTTCCATTTATGATCCAACGGTTGGTTCGGCTTCTTTACTACTTACAACAGCAAGTTATATGAAAAATGCGCATAAACGTGGTGCGATTAAATACTTTGGACAAGAGCGGGATGCGACTCCTTATCGTTTAGCGCGGATGAACTTAATGATGCATGGTGTGGAATATAATGATATCAATATTAAGCATGCTGATACATTAGAAAGTGATTGGCCAGATGGTGTCATTGATGGAAAAGATAGTCCGAGAATGTTTCATGCGGTCATGGCGAACCCACCTTATTCTGCCCATTGGGACAATAAAGAGCGTGAAGATGACCCTCGTTGGCGAGAGTATGGTGTCGCACCTAAGACGAAGGCAGATTATGCCTTTTTGCTTCATTGCCTATATCATTTAGATGACAGTGGTCGGATGGCGATTATCTTGCCGCATGGTGTATTATTCCGTGGAGCAGCAGAAGGACGCATCCGTAAAGCCTTGATTGAACGTCATCAAATTGAAGCAGTGATTGGGTTTCCAGATAAATTATTTTTAAATACTTCCATTCCTGTATGTGTCCTAATTTTGAAAAAAAATCGTTCAAATTCCGATATTTTATTTGTCGATGCAAGTAAGGAATTTGAAAAGATTAAGAGTCAGAATCAATTGCGCCCAGAAGATGTGATGAAAATTGTGGATACGGTGATTCATCGCAAAGAAGTAGACAAATACTCAAGCCTTGCTACTTTAGAGGAAATAAAAGAAAATGATTATAATTTAAACATTCCACGATACGTGGATACATTTGAAGAAGAAGAACCGATTGACTTGGAAGAAGTGACCAATGAATTGTCACAGGTTGAATCTGATTTAGCGAATCATCAAAATACACTAATCACGATGATGCAAGAACTGGTTGCAGCGAATCCTGAAGAACAAGAAAAATTGGATCGTACAATTTCAAAAATGATGGATATTTGGAATGATGAAGCGAGGGATAGTGATGGTAAATAAATTAACTCCGCTCATTCGATTTAGAGGTCACACAGAAGATTGGGAAGAGCGTAAGTTTGGAAAGTATTTTGACTTTCCAGTTACTACAAATTCATTATCGAGAGCGCAATTGAACTATGACGGTGGCTCAGTAAAAAGTATTCATTATGGAGATATTTTGATAGGTTATAATACAGTTCTTGATGTAAAAAAAGATAGAATTCCATACATCACTGATGGTTGTTTAGAAAAATATAAATTAAACTTGTTAAAAAATAGAGATATAATTTTTGCAGATGCGGCAGAAGACAAAACTGTTGGAAAAGCTGTAGAAGTAAATAATATCACTAATGAAAATGTAGTAGCGGGATTACATACTATTGTCTCAAGAGCTAAATATGAGACTGCGGATTACTTTCTAGGATATTATATAAACTCAGATATTTATCACAAACAGTTATTACGTTTTATGCAAGGAACAAAGGTTTCATCTATAAGCAAAAAAAGTTTAAACGAAACAAATGTAGTGATACCAAAAAGTATCAAAGAACAGACGGAAATCGGTCACTTCTTCAAACAACTGGATGAAACTATCGCACTTCAAGAACGTAAGTTGAATTTACTGAAAGAACTGAAAAAAGGTTACTTACAAAAAATGTTTCCGAAACAAAATGAAAAAATTCCAGAGCTAAGATTTCAAGGATTTACTGACGCTTGGGAACAGCGTAAGTTGGGGGATTTAGTAAATATTACAACTGGAAAATTGGATGCAAATGCCATGGTTGAAAAAGGGAAGTATGACTTTTATACTTCTGGAATAAAAAAATATAGAATTGATACCCCAGCTTTTAAAGGTCCTGCAATAACAATAGCTGGAAATGGAGCAACAGTGGGGTATATGCATCTTGCAGATGGGGAATTTAATGCCTATCAAAGAACTTATGTATTGTCTGAATTTAAAACTGACCGATATTTTACTTTTTCAGAAATAGGAAATAAGTTACCCAAAAAAATAGCTCAAGAAGCACGAACTGGTAATATTCCATACATAGTTATGGAAATGTTATCAGAACTGAATCTATCTATTCCAGAAATAGAAGAACAAATCAAAATTGGCAACTTTTTCCAACAACTCGACGAGACTCTTACTCTTCAAGAGAAAAAGCTTGAGTCAATGAAAGAAATGAAAAAAAATTTTCTGCAAAAACTATTTGTGTAAATCAAGTTGTTATTTGAAGACAGATTACATCAAACCTCTTTATAATGAAAGCATCATTATAAGGAGGTTTTTGCTATGTCAAAAGAAGAAGCCGTCTTGTTTCATGAGTATTTTAGAGAGTGGATTGATTTATACAAAGTTGGTGCCGTTCGTGATGTCACCTTGGCCAAATATCAAATGACACTGAAACATTTAATAGAGATTGCTCCAGAAATTGAATTAAAAAAACTCGATAGAAAAGAATATCAAAGAATTTTAAATACCTACGCACTGACACATGAGAAACAAACAACAACAGATTTTCATCATCAATTAAAAGGAGCTGTTGCGGATGCTGTTGATGAAAGATTGGTACCTGTGGATCCAACTCGGAAGGTTGTCATTAAGGGGAGAGCGCCATCAGTAAAAAAAACAAAGTTTATCAGTCAATTTGATTTGCAAAAGTTAATTAACAATTTAAAATTGACTGAAGAAATAACATTTGACTGGTTAATACTTTTGATTGCTAAGACCGGACTACGATTTTCAGAAGCTCTTGCTTTAACGAAAGAAGATTTTAATTTTGCGTATCAAACAGTAACCATTTCAAAAACTTGGAATTATAAAAGTGAAGAAGGTGGTTTTCGTGGAACAAAAAATACTTCTTCGAAAAGAGTTGTTCAGTTGGATTGGAAAACTAATATGCAATTTGCTCAAATTCTTGATCGCCACGAAGAAGACGAACTGATTTTCGTTAAGGGACGTGTGTTTAATTCAACTGTTAATAATCGACTAAAGAGACACTGTGAGAAATCAGAAGTTCCAATTATTTCGATTCATGGACTACGACACACACATGCCTCTTTGTTATTATTTGCAGGCGTTTCAATCGCAAGTGTTGCAAGAAGGTTAGGCCATTCAAACATGAGTACCACCCAACAAACCTATTTGCACATCATTCAAGAGCTTGAAAATCAAGATAATGACAAAATCATGCGCTATTTATCTAGTATTTGACTTACACTCTTGAAGAGTAATAGTCTCGTCTAGTTGTTGGAAAAAGCTTCCTATTTTTGTTTGTTCATTAATTGTAGGAAAATATATCTTATAATTTCCCAACTGAGGAGCTGTTAATTGTGGAACACCGGTAGATTCAACCAGAGTAGCGTGGTTATTAATTGAATGTTCCAGAAAATCTACATTGTGATCAGATTTTACTGATAATAATCTTACAACAGGTGTAAAATGAATTTTTCTTGCTTTAGCAAAACCTACATCTCCTCGACCCGTTACAGTTACAGCGGGGGATTCAATTCTGAAATCATCTTCATAATATCCCATAATACCATCGTTAGTTAACGCATTTGCAATAACAGGATATTTTCCATTTGATTTCAATTTATCTTTATTTACATCCCCTCCCGCTGAAATATGACACTCATCTTTCAACTTACGCTGTTCCCAAGCGTGAGAAAAAAAGGATAGAAAAGAGAAGAAGATTTGAATATTCGTCTATTTTTTCTATTATCTGTCGTATAATTGTTTTAAGAGACTAGGATAAGGATAAATTGAAATGAATGGAAGTGGATGGATTGGCAGAGGATAAATTTGAAAAAGCGTTAATAAAAAAACTAGAAGCAGAGGGTTGGACTTATCGCCAAGATTTATCTGGAGTAAGTACGAAAAAAATCGAAAAGCATTGGCGTGATGTCTTGAATGAGTTAAATGCACATAAGTTAAAAGGTGTAGAGCTATCTGATATTGAATTTGGCCTAATCATGCAAGAATTACAACGAATTAAGACACCTTATGATGCACAGTTGTTATTAGTTGGGGCAGGAGGTGTGGGCTCCTTACCTTTGACGAGAGATGATGGTTCGAATTTAGAAATTGAAATTTTTTATGAGGATGACATTGCTGGTGGACGATCTCGTTATGAAATCGTTAGCCAAGTAAATTTTACAGAATTACCAACAGCATTGACAACTAAAAGGATTATTGACTTGATGCTTTTAATTAATGGCTTACCTGTTGCTCATTTAGAATTAAAAGATGAACAGTTACAAAATCAGTGGCGTGCGTTTGAACAACTGAAAGGATACCATGGGGATGGGATGTATACTGGTATCTTTTCTTTTGTCCAAGTGCAGTTTATTATGAGTCAACATTCAGCACGTTACATGGCTCGCCCCAATTCCTTTGAAAACTACAATAGAACCTTTGTCTTTGGTTGGCGAGACGATGACGGAAAAGACATTACAGACGCCTTTGAATTTACGCATCAAGTGATGGGAATTCCTGCCTTGCATCGTCTGGTGACGATTAATATGATTCCAGATGCTTCGAATGATCACTTGATGGTGATGAGAAGTTATCAAATTCAAGCCACGCGAAAAATATTACAAAGAATGAAAGACATGGAACAAAGCGGTCTTATTGAAAAAGAGGGTGGCTACATTTGGCATACAACGGGTTCCGGAAAGACAGTGACCTCATTTAAAGTCGCTCAACTATTAGCTGCTGCCCCTCGTATCCGAAATGTTTTATTTATTGTCGATCGTGTCGATTTGATTGATCAAACATTGGAAAATTTTAAAGATTTTGCTTATACACATTTCAAAAACCGTATCAAAAAGGTGAACGGTCGAGAGTTAAAAAGAGAACTGAATCACCGAGGTGCTTCTCAAATATTATTGATATCCGTGCAAGGGCTAACGAAAGCAGTAAAAAGCGGACTTGTAAATACGGATTGGAATGTGATTATTATGGATGAAGCACATCGTTCTGCAAGTGGCGAATCTGTCAGTCTAATCAAGAAGGCTTTTAAGAAAACAACATGGTTTGGTTTTACTGGCACGCCGAATTTCTATAGTGATACGTTAAATGATATTAATACTTCTCGAGAGATTTCGACACACGATATTTTTGGACAGCGGCTACATAGTTACACGATTAAAGATGCAATTGGAGATGGAAACGTTTTAGGGTTTGACGTGAGTTATTATCGACCAGATTATACGATAACCAATCAAGATCCGAACTTTACTGAAAAAGAGTATGAGAAAGAAATCTATGGGAGTTTGATTTATCGCCGTCAAGTAGTAAGTGATATCTTAACAAATTGGGAGAAAAATTCCGGGGGTGAGCTGTTAGCTGGAGTCCAAGAAAAAAATGTTTTTCAAGGAATGTTAGCTGTATCAGGCAAACAAGCGGTAATTTCCTACTACAATCTGTTTAAAGAAATGGCTCCCGAGTTAAGAGTCGCAATGACCTTCTCTCGGGATGAAAGCAATCAACCGGGAACGAAGGAACAAAATGAAAGTTTAAAAAAAGCCATTAAAGAGTATACGATTCGTTACAATACACCAAGCATTTTAAATGCAAGAGACCCGGAACGTGCCTATATCATTGATATCACAAAAAGATTAGCACGTAAAAAACCTTACAATCGAGCGCTTGAAGAGGACCGCTTAGATTTAGTGATTGTTTCAGATCAATTATTAACTGGATTTGATTCAAAGTATTTAAATATGATTTATATGGATAAGATGCTAAAAGAAGGAATGCTGATTCAAGCCATGTCTCGGACGAATCGGACCTTTAATCGCAATAGCAAGCCTTATGGTAAAGTGCGATTTTATCGAAAAGGCGATGAAATGCAAGAATACGTTGAAAATGCCCTACGAATTTACACAAAAGGTGGCAATGATACTTTAGAAGAAGCCAAGAATGAAAGTGAAAAAGAAACAGAAAAGGATTTAGAAGATGATGGGATTTTTGCGAAATCTCAAAGTAGTCAAATAGCAGAACTTTCCCCATCGATTCGTCGCTTAAAGGAATTAGCAGGTGACGATTTTAGTCAAATTCCTCGCTCGGAAAGTGAACAGGAAGAGTTTGCAAAATTAGCAGCGACAACGCAAAGTAAAGTCCAGCGCTTGTTACGACAAGGTTATGAATTTGGTTCAGAAATCGAAGAGTTAGACAACCAAAATCAACCAACAGGGAATAAAGTAAAGTTGGAAATAAAGAGTAGTGAAGAATTAGGTGCACTGCAAGCAAGAATGAATGACGTGGTAGAACTCTTGCCTCCAGAAAAAAGACCAGATATTACAGAAATCCAAGTTGCTTTAGAAAAATACTCAGAAGAAATCATTGACTATGATAAGCTTGTGGAACTATTGAATCACTTTATCGATCACAAAAGTGCATCAAACAAAAAAGAGATTGAAGCGCATATTGTTCCAATGGATAAAGAAAGTCGTCAGGAAATTGATGCAATTGTGGATGATATCGAATCTGGTGAGATCACGGAGCATTTTACGACGGAAACATTAATCGAAACTCGAAAAAAATATCGAACGATAAACCAAGAATTAGCGATTCGACGTTGGGCTGCGAACCAAGATGTGAATAGCAATCGAATTATGGAGGCTTATGAGGCGTATTTACCTGGACACTCATTACTCGATAATCCTAACTTGGCAGATATTGTTCATTCGATTGAAGAAGAAGAAAAAATCGGCTTCTTTGGGGCTTCAGAATTTGAGGATGCTTTGATGGAATTTTTTGAAGAGTTATAGGGAATACGCGTAACTCTTGAACTTAAAAGGAAGTTGTTTTTTTGCGAAAACAAATCACAGCGCTCTTTCGTTTTGGATGTTTTGAAGTGTGAAAGAACCCGTTAGAGAAATGGATTGAAAAAAAGAATGAATCAAAGGAGTCTTTAAAAATGGAAAGTTCAAATTCACGAGCAAGATTAGGTTCTATGGCACTGATGTTAATGACATTTTCAGCGGTTTTTGCATTTCCTAGTATTGTGAACAACAGTATCCAAGTTGGGCTAGCAACCATACCGGGTTACCTCTTCGGTACATTATTTTATTTCTTACCCTTTATCCTAATGATTGCAGAATTTGCTTCGGCAAACGCTGAGAAAGAGTCCGGTGTGCATAGCTGGTTAGAATCAATTTTAGGTGAAAAATGGGCCTTCCTAGGCGCCTGGTCTTATTTTTTTGTGAATCTTTTTTTCTTCTGTTCGTTATTACCAAATACGTTGATTTATGGTTCTTACGCCTTTTTTGGTCGCAATGTGTTTGATGGGCCGAAAAGTACCCTCATAATCGCGATGCTCTCGATCGTGCTTTTTTGGGCCATGACCTGGATTTGTATCAAAGGTGTTTCTTGGATTTCGAAAGTGACCAGTCTAGCGGGTGGGGCACGATTATTTATGGGGTTCATTTTTATCCTCTTGTCCTTTGTCGTGGTTTTTGGTTTTGGCGAAGCTCCTGCCCAAACCTTTTCCTTTACTACGATGAAACCTACGTTTAACTGGACTTTTTTCATGACAATGGCCTGGATACTTCAAGCAGTTGGCGGTGGTGAGGGGATTGGTGTGTACATTAAGGATGTGAAAGGTGGGAATCAAACCTTTGTCCGAACAATGATTGGCGCGACGGTGATCGTTGGATTGATGTACGTGTTAGGTGCGGTGGCTGTTGGTTTCATCGTTCCAGAATCAACCTTAACTGGAAATTTCTCGAATGGGATATTTGATATTTTCAAAATTTTAGGGGGCCACTTTCAAATTCCGGATGGGGCGATGGTTCGTTTAGTCGGAATGATTTTATTTATTGGTAACCTAGGTTCTTTAGCCCTTTGGACGGCGGCACCAGTTAAAGTTTTTTTCTCTGAAATTCCGGACGGAGTTTTTGGTAAGTGGCTAGTGAAAACCAACGAGGAAGGCAATCCAACGAATGCCTTGATTGTTCAAGGGTTTATCGTGACGCTGCTACTCATTGTTCCCGCCTTAGGAATTGGAAACATGGATAGCTTTTTAGAAACGTTAATTAATATGACGGCATCCACTTCATTGTTGCCCATATTCTTCCTACTCGTGGCATACATTGGACTTCGTTGGAAAAAGGATGACATGCCTCGTCGTTTTAAGTTTGGAAATCAGGCTTTCGGGATCGGGATCGGTGTTTTTCTATTACTTCTCTTTCTGTTTGTTTTCTTTATGTCCACTGTTCCAGATCCAAAGTTAATCTCACAAGAATTAAATGGGACCTTAGCTCATGGAGTGGCTAGCCCGATTGGCAACTTCGTTTACAATGTGTTCGGTTTAGTGATCTTTATGGGATTTGCGGTCATTTGTTGGCAACGTTACGAGAAAAAGCGGACGATACTGAATCCAATGAAAATCAAAGGAGATTCGTTGCAATAAAAACATAGAAGTCTGTTTTATTCTGACGAAGGGAATTTGACAAATAATCCAATAAAGAAAGGATTCCAATCAACTGACGCTTTTACCAGAATAAGTAAATACGAGGAAATGACACATGAGCAAGCGAGAGAGCAATCGGTCTCTTTGCTCGTGTTTTTGATGAAAAGGGAAGAAATTTCTCAGAAAAAAATTTGTATCCAGGTAAAAAAAGACGTTTCTCACGACGAATAAGACAGCCAAGTGTCCGTAAAAATATAGGAAGATAAGAGAGGATAAGACGTGACAATACAAGGTAAAAGGAGGGAACAGCCATGCATCATTCCGAACGAAATGGATTAGAAGAAAATAGAGAGTCTTTTAGAGAGGCAAAGAACAAATCCATTTTTGAAGCAGAAGTGGATAAAAAACGGGCGCAGGTAACAGAGAAGAAAGCTGAAAAAGCGGAAAAAAGAGAGCTTAGAGAACATAAATAATTTCGTAAATCCAAATGAAGGGTAGGATTGGCGAGTGGCTTGCTAATCCTACTTTTTCTCTTATGAAAAGTCGCGTGTTGAAAATAAAATGTGCTATGATGATAGTAATTAAATACGAAAATAAAAAAGAAAGGGTGTCTGTCTATGTTGGTATTAAAACTCGGTAACTACTCCGTACAGTTGTCATCATCTGTTAGCAGATTGTACTGAGGTTAATAGAAAAATTGCTAATGGTACAGAATTTGAAAAGATTTACGTTTTCAAAGAAGATACCATTGTGGGAGAGGGGTGTTTTGAAGAGTTACTTGCGACCAATGCTTATTTTGGTGAATTGTGGCGTCTCGGAATGGAGAGCGAAAAAAGGAGTCACGTTTTCTTCCTGAGAGGAATGACGTTTGAAGAACGAAAAAGTCAGTATGCATGGAGTTTAAGAAAGGGAGTGACGCCAATGCAAAATGAAAACACGGAATTACTCAAAGAATTTCAAAAATCTTGGGCGACGAAAAAATATTGGGTCATGGCTCGTTCGCAGCAAGCGTATAATCATATTCGACTACTTGCGAAAGGGAATCAGTGGACAACTGAAAAACAGCAGCAATACGAATCCCTACTCGTAGACTTGGAGCAGGTGCGACCCACCGAGAAAACGTTGCGAGTGACCTATCAACACCTTTGGGGATACTTTAAAAAAGTCGCGACTGAAAAAGAAAAACAACGCTACCTTCAATTAATCGAAGCACCGCACTTAGAAGGGATCGTGCTAGAAACATTTTTAAAAGAGTTAAGTCAAAAGTATCAACAAGCTTATTTACAAAAGATGACCTGGTGTCTAACAGACGAGAACGAAACAGGTGTTAGAAAGGTCTTGCAAAAAAACAAGCCTCCCTTGTGACTTGCACGCTTCCAAAGTTCGATTTTTTAATCGAGTTTTTGAGAAAGGAAGCGCAGCTGGGGTCACAAGAGATGCTTGTTTAGTGCTTGTTTTCCTGGGCTTTTTGAATCGCGGTCATACCGCCTTCAATAACGGTGGCTTTGCGTCCTTGTTTGTTTAAAAAGGAAGCTGCAGTCGTTGCACTGTTGCCTGAACCGCATAAAGTGAAAATTTCTTTATCTGGATCTAACTCAGCAAAATTCGTTGCTAAATCTTTGATTGACAGGGTCACTAAATTCTTTTTTGGAGCGGGTTTCGTGACGGTTGCCTGGTCGCGAACGTCCAACAAAAGATAATCCGTTTTTGTTTCTAAAAAATCTTTGGCTGAAAGAGTCGGCGTTTGATGTAAATGGTCACTGCCTAATTCTTCTACTAAGAGGTAACCATGAATGGTTTCAAATCCTAATTTGGTTGCCTCTTGTTCGAGTTGCGGCAAGTCATTGATTGCTGCTGTCGGTACGATAAAAACGATGGGGCGGTGAATGTCCAGTAGTCGAGGGGCCAATTTTTCGAATTTTGCCGTAGGGATATTAATGGCTTGTCGTAAAGAGCCCGCTTGAAATTCTTTCTGTAAGCGCGTATCAATCAGTTGTTCTTCTTTGATTGTTTGAAAATTTAGTCGTTGCATAAAAATCGCTCCTTCCAGGGTAGTAAATGTATTATGGGCGAAATGGTTCACCAAATGAAGGGGAAACCAAAGATTGTTACAATTGAAAAAACAAGTGGTTTAAAAAGCCGTCGAAAATAAGGGAGTAGTGATTGAATCACATGCCATTATTTTGTCTGACCATTCATATCGATTGTCATGGTATGACAGTTTGAACAAACAAAAGCTTCGACTTTTGGACGTCCAAATAGGCCGGCACTTTTAAAAGTAATGCCGTTTTTGACAAATGTCCCAAGTAGCATCTTTTCACTAGCTGGCATCCATTTTAAGGCATATCGGTCACCGATTAGATTACCGGGAACCATTTCATTATCGCATTTTGTGCAATTCATATGTTTTCTACTCCTTTATATTGATACTTGTCTAAGTAAAAGGGAAGCTGAATAAAAAAATTGCAAATAAATCAAAAGTTTTTTACTAGACATCGTTGAATTATAAGCGGTTTCTTTCTTAAGAACAAGTATTTTGCTCTTGGCTGTCTCGTCTAGCAAATCGCCCATTATTTTGCATTCCCTACAGAAATTTAGTAGGATAAAAGTACTCCAAATGTAAGATGCAAGGAGCCAGTGAAATGGTAAAAGATAAAAGGATGAATTTACCGAAGTATCAACAAATTGCAATCTCATTCAGTTCCATTGGACGGTCGAGGATATGGAAACAGTCATGCTGGCCATTAATGATGGAATGGAGCCTGAAGAGGCTGCCCCGAGTGTGGATTGAGGAAAATTCAGGCACCGTTGCAAAATGGCTTGAATAGATGAAAAGATTGATTGGTCCCCATTTTGAGGGGCGAATCACTCTTTTTTTTGTACTTTACGAGCTAGGAATAGGCTTGTATCATACGCTGTTTTCACTTATGATTGAAGAGGAGAAAAATCGGAATGATAGAGAATTAAGGAGATTGAATCAAATGGTTTATGCTTTAGAGATAATGAATTTAAAGAAAACGTATGCGACGGGGATGAAAGCTCTGAAGGGCATTGACTTAAAGGTTGAAGCCGGCGATTTTTATGCCTTGCTTGGGCCAAACGGTGCAGGAAAATCAACGACGATTGGCATTATTACTTCGTTAGTTAATAAAACAGCGGGGCAAGTGAAGGTCTTTGGTTATGACATTGATACCGAACTGGTTCGTGCCAAACAACAAATTGGCCTTGTCCCACAAGAATTTAATTTTAATCCTTTCGAAACGGTGGAACAAATTGTTGTCAATCAAGCAGGATACTACGGAGTTCCTCGTAAAGAAGCGTTAAAAAGAAGTGAAAAGTATTTGAAGCAATCTGATTTATGGGAAAAGCGGCATGTTCGGGCCCGGATGTTATCTGGTGGAATGAAACGCCGCTTGATGATTGCCCGTGCACTAATGCATGAACCAAAGCTATTAATTTTAGATGAACCAACGGCAGGGGTTGATATCGAATTAAGGCGTGAAATGTGGGATTTCCTTCAAACCTTAAACGAGCAAGGAACGACGATTATTTTAACGACTCACTATTTAGAAGAAGCAGAGATGCTGTGTCGAAACATTGGTATCATTCAATCAGGCGTCTTGATTGAAAATACAAGTATGAAAGCTTTGCTTGCGAAGTTACAATTTGAAACCTTTATTTTTGACTTGGAAGCTTCTGCTCAAGCACCTCAAATTATCGACTACCCTGCGTATATGGAAGATGAAGTGACGCTAGTTGTTGAAGTGGAACGAAATCAAGGTGTAAATGCGGTTTTTGAGCAATTAACGGCACAAGGAATTCAAGTGCTTTCCATGCGTAATAAATCCAATCGTTTAGAAGAGTTGTTTTTAAAAATCACAGAAGAGAATCATTCCATGGAGGCTAGTCATGTTTAATCTTTATTTTATCGCATTGAAAAGTTTAGCAATTAAGGAGACCAATCGTTATTTACGTATCTGGGTGCAGACGCTTGTTCCACCTGTCATTACCACTTCGATGTACTTCGTTATTTTTGGAAATTTAATTGGCGGAAGAATTGGAGAGATGGAAGGTTTTTCTTATATGGAATTCATCGTTCCGGGACTGATCATGATGTCCGTCATTACGAGTTCGTATTCCAATGTGGCCTCTTCCTTTTTCTCACAAAAATTTCAAAAGAATATCGAAGAATTATTGGTCGCACCTGTTCCAACCCATGTGATTATCTGGGGGTTTTTATTAGGAGGCCTAGGTCGTAGTATTCTTGTTGGCTTTTTAGTTACAATTGTTTCGCTCTTTTTTGTGCCATTGCATGTCTATTCTTGGGGGATTGTTTTACTGACTTTATTCATGACGGGGATCTTATTCTCGCTAGCAGGATTACTAAATGGGATTTTTGCTCAAAGCTATGACGATGTTTCAATTGTCCCAACCTTTGTCTTGCAGCCGCTCACGTATTTAGGAGGGGTATTTTATGCCATCTCAATGTTGCCGCCTTTTTGGCAAGCAGTTTCGAAAGTCAATCCGATTGTCTACATGGTTTCTGGTTTTCGTTACGGTTTCCTAGGAGTGACGGATGTTTCGGTTGTGGCTTCAATGGGGATATTAATTGGTTTTATTCTCGTTTTGTATGCGATTTGCTGGTCTTTCATTCAGCGCGGTCGTGGGTTACGAAGTTAAACATACAAGAAGGTGTGATAAAAGTCGTTTTGCTCTGAGAGACTTCACGAAAGAGCAGACTTTTGTTGCCCGTTTCTCCGCCAAACATTTGTAAAACATCAAGGGGGCTGTGACAGATGTCACAGTCCCTATTTTTCACACGCTCATTGAAAAGATTCGTCAAAAAGGCTCAACCTTTACTTGTGCGATTGCCAACCACCTGAAGAGCGGAAGGGGTATAATAGTAGGTAAAGCAAGGCATTACGCTTAGTTGAAAGAAAGGAATGAGTAAAAATTGACTTCAGTGATGTGGTTTCGCAAAGATTTAAGAGTAAAGGATAATAAAGCTTTCTATCATGCTTGTCGTGATTCTAAGGAATTGATTCTTTTATTCCAAGTCAATCCAAAACAATTAATTGAAGAAAGTCCTAATCACCAAGCGTTCTTTTCAAGTGTCGCACATTTTAAAGAAAAGTTAGATGAAGCGTGTCATTTACAGATTTTATTTGGTGACCCCAAAACTTGTTTTCAACGACTCATCGAACGGGTTCCAAGTATAGATAAACTTTATTTCAATTGCGATGAAACTGGGTATGGGCGTGTCAGAGATACAGAAATTTCACACTTTTTGGAGCAAAAAGGACTAAGGATTTATTCCTTTCATGATGCTTATTTGCATCATGCACAAGAGATTAAAAAAGAAACGAATGACTTTTATCAGGTCTTTACCCCTTATTACAAAAAATGGTGCAATCATGTAAAGGAAGCACCGTTGAATTCTTCACTAGCTAAAGACATAGTTGTTGCTCAACCTTTATTTTTGGAAGATGAGGCGATATTTAAAGAACAGTGCCAAAGTTTGCCAACCATGGAACGACAAAAAATCGGTGAAGAGGCCGCAATGCTACGACTTACGAACTTTATTGAGTCGGATCTAATGGTTTATGACCAAGTAAGAGATTTTCCGATTTTGGATCAAACCAGTCATTTGTCACGTTTTTTAAGAACAGGTGAATTGTCGATTCGAACCGTTTGGGAGAAAATCCAACAGGCAGTTGATTCTGATGGAAAGCGAGTTTTTGAAAAGGAACTATGTTGGCGTGATTTTTATCATATGATTGCTTATGCCCATCCTGATCAAAAAGAAAAAGCGATTCAAAAGCAATTTCGTGGAATTGAATGGGAGAACGACCCTGAGAAATTTTTGAAATGGCAACAAGGTCAAACGGGTTATCCAATTGTTGATGCTGGCATGCGACAATTAAAGGAAACAGGCTGGATGCACAATCGATTGCGGATGATCACAGCTTCTTTTTTAACAAAAGATTTATTCATTGACTGGCGGTGGGGAGAAAAGTATTTTCAGAAGATGCTGATTGATTATGATCCAGCTAGTAACATTGGTGGGTGGCAGTGGGCGGCATCGACTGGTATGGATGCTGCGCCATATTTCCGAATTTTTAATCCAACGGTTCAGAGTCAAAAATTTGATGCTTCGGGTGCTTTCATTAAAAAATATGTAAAAGAATTAAGTTCTGTTCCTAAAAAATGGATTCATCAACCTGAAAAGATGCCTGTCGAAGAGCAAGAGAAAATCCAATTTCAGTTGGGAACGGACTACCCTTATCCAATCGTGAACCATCAAGAGCGACGAAAAATGGCTCTTGCTAGGTATGAGTTTAGTAAAGAATACATGGCAGAAAATCAGTAAAAACGATTGGCTAAAAAAGTCATGTAAAATAAAAATAGCGTCGTGGGACTATTACTAGCCTCGCGACGCTATTTCCGCTGAAGGGTGACAAAAGGCAAGGCGCCGTCAGTTTGAATCCGGTCTCCTCCTCCGTTACGACTATGGTAGCTAGAAGTGAAATGTTCGACAATTTCGACTTCACCTAATAAAGAGCTTGCTTTTAGTGTTTGAATGACAAAGTCACGTTCTTTATCTGTGTCTGAATCAATTTTATGAGTAATTTGTCCGGTGAATAATGAAAGACCAACATTCTTATCGTAGGTGGCTGCCCCCAGCCAATCAGCTTGCTTGCCCCCAGGTAAATGCCAACCTTCTGGTGTTTTCCAAAGACGAATGTGATGCCTTCTCCGAGGGTTATGATTTATCTCTCGTTCAAAAGCGAGGGTCTGTTGTTCTTGAAACAAAAATAAAGAACTGACAGGTGCGGTCGGATAAGAGCTCCCTAAAATACTCGATTTGACAATTTTAACCGAAGAGGAGAAGGAAAGTGGATCTGCGACGTGCCACCCGGCTTCTTTAAAAGCAGTTAAAATGTCTTCTTTCTCTCCGTTGAAAGCAATGTTGATGGGGTCTCCCAGTAGTCCGTCACTCGTTTGTGTACGACCAATAAAATAATGCGGGACGTAAATCTTGGTTAACTTACGATTAATCCACGGCAAGACAAGATACGCACTGAAAGCCCAGAAAAGAATATAAATGACGAGGTTGATTTCATTTACTAAAATACGCATAAAAAGTGCGCGATAAATAATAAAGGCAAGGAAAATAGTTGCGAGCAATTTGATTACATGAAAGCCAATTCGAATCCATTGATAAGTTATTTTCATTTTGTCCCTCTCCTCTAATCGAATCTTTCTTTTATTATATCAAAAAGAAACCAGTAGCGCTCCTCTCTTAGTTAACTACTGATTGCTCATTCTTTTGGTTCTTGGTACAATGAACCGAATGAAGCAGTGTTCAAATAGAAGAAATTAGAGGAGTCCTTTACATGAGAAACATCAAATTAACCATTGAATATGACGGACGTCGCTACTTAGGTTGGCAGCGACTAGGTGATTCAGAAAAAACGATTCAGGGAAAAATCGAAGGTGTCTTAAAGCAAATTTTAGAAACAGAAGCCATCGAAATTATTGGTTCTGGGCGGACGGATGCAGGGGCACATGCGCGAGGGCAAGTGGCGAATTTTAAAACAGAAAATGAGATGGCACTCGATAAAATGACAGAATTGTTGAATCGCTATTTGCCGCGAGACATTATTGCCAAAAAAGTCGAAGAAGTTCCAGAACGATTCCATTCGCGTTATAATGCCAAAGGGAAGAAATACAGTTACTATGTTTGGGATAATGTCATTCCTTCTGCATTTGAAGGATTTCATAGTTTTTATTATCCTCAAACGCTAGATATGGAAAAGATGGAAGCGGCTTGTCAAAAATTAATGGGGCGTCATGATTTTATTGGTTTTTCATCATTGAAAAAATCAAAAAAATCAACCGTTCGTACCGTAGAAGAAATTGCCATTCAACGAGAAGGCGATTTATTACATTTCACTTTTGTTGGTGAAGGTTTCTTGTATAACATGGTTCGAATTATGATGGGAACAATATTAGAAATTGGGGCAGGAAAAATCGACTTATCAGTGATTGATGATGTTTTTGAGAAAAAAGTGCGTGCAGATGCAGGCATGACGGTACCTGCGCAAGGGTTGTTTTTAGATGAAGTATACTACGGATTGCCTTCGTAAAAAATCATTCAAATCAATCGCAACTATCAAAAAAGAGACGACCGCCAGGTGTCGTCTCTTTTTTGATTAAATCTTCGGGATGGTTTTTACCACTCTTTTTCTTCGTAATCGAGTTCTCTAAAGAGAGTCGCTTTTTCTTTTTTCGATAAATAGCGCCATTGCCCAACAGGGAGATTCCCTAATTGAATGTTCATAATCCGTAATCGTTGTAGCCGGTAGACTTGATAGCCGAGTTCTTCACACATGCGTCGAATTTGTCGATTTAGACCTTGCGTTAAAATAATTTTAAACTCAAATTTTGAGAGTTGTTCGACTTCACACGGAAGTGTCGTTGTACCGAGGATTTTCACGCCACTGGCCATGCCTTTTAAAAATTCTGGCGTAATTGGTCGATCGACAGAAACAACATATTCTTTTTCATGACGACCTTCAGGACGAAGAATTTCGTTGACGATATCTCCATCATTGGTCAGTAAAATCAACCCTTCGGAATCTTTATCTAAACGTCCAATATTGAAAACACGAGGGGTATGATTGACCAAATCAGCAATGTTTCCTTTGACTCCTTTTTCGGTCGTACTTGTAATGCCGACAGGTTTATTCAGAGCGATATAGACGTTGTTTCGTGCGACATATAATTGATTGCCATCGACCCGAACGTCATCTCCAGGTTCTACCCGACTACCGATGGTGGCTTTTTTTCCATTAATCATCACTCGGCCTTCTGTGATGAGCTTGTCGGCACCCCGTCGCGAGGAGCGTCCTGCCTCACTGATAAATTTATTAATCCGCATGTTTGCACTTCCTTTATTCATGAATGACTTTCTTTATTAACTATACTGAATATTGAAGGTAAAGCAAGCAACTCCTTTACAAAATGAAAAAAATGTTTTCTTTTTCGAGTGTTTCGCCTTTGAGATCAAGCACTATAAAGCTAGAAGGCTTGTTATAATAAGGGCAAATAAGGGTAGAGGGGAGAAAGAAAGATGTTACCTGTAGGTAGTCTGGTGGCAATTGAAGGTTCCAATCAAATTGTGATGATTTTAAACCGTCGACCAAATGTCAAAAAAGGCGGCAATCTTTCTGCTTTTGATTATACTGGGGCTTTTTATCCCCAGGGGTTAGAAAAAGGAGAGAAAGTTTCTTTTAATCAAACAGAAGTTACGAAAATTGTTTCGAAGGGGTTTCGTAAACCTGCGGATCGTATTTTAGTGAGAACCTTTTATCAAAAAAGATAGCAATTTTTGCTTTTACCAGGAAAAAATAGTAGGCATGGGGCATGCGTAGCAACATCGATGCCTCATCCTAGCGAATAAAATGGTTAACGAAAAAAATCGTGGACCATTTTTTTTGTTGAGTTGAAACGTTTAAAATCAATGCGAGCGATTTGCCGATGGTACTCAAGGTTTGTTTGCGTTAAACTATTCAGGAGGGGGGATAAAATGGAAATAACGACAAAATTCGTCAAGTGTTTGGTGAAGGAACAGTTCCCTAAATGGCAACATCTAGCAATTCAACCAGTTGATCAAAGCGGCCATGATAATCGCACGTTTCACTTAGGAAAAGAATATAGCGTACGTTTACCAAGCGGAGTTGCCTACGCCGGGCAAGTGACGAAAGAAGCTCAATGGCTACCTAAGTTGCAAGGAGGGCTATCGTATGAAATACCCGTTCCAGTGGCACTGGGAAAACCAACCGCTCCCTTTCCTTTTCCTTGGAGTATAAATCGTTGGATTGACGGTCAAACCGTTAGTGTACAAACCGTGCCGGATCGCCTTGTTTTTGCACACGATTTGGCTCGTTTTTTAAATGAACTTCAACAAATTGACGTGACGGGTGGTCCCTTAGCTGGAAAACAAAATTTTTATCGTGGGGGAGCGTTAAAGGTGTATCATCAAGAAACACGTCAAGCGCTAACAAAACTTTCGTCCGTATTTCCAGCAAAGCCATTACAAGAAATTTGGGAACGCGCCTTAGCCAGTCATTGGCAACAACCACCAGTCTGGGTCCATGGTGATTTAGCCGTTGGAAACTTACTCGTGCGAGATGGTCGACTCGTCGCCGTGATTGATTTTGGGATTTTAGGGATAGGAGATCCTGCTTGTGATTATGTCATGGCGTGGACTTTTTTTGAGCAAAGTAGCCGAGAAATTTTCAAAAAATCCCTTGCTTGTGATGAAGCGACTTGGGAGCGCAGCAAAGGTTGGGCTTTATGGAAAGCTTTGATTTCGTACCAGTCCGAAGAACCAGAAAGTACCAATAGCCAGTGGGCCAGTCAGACCATTCATGAATTGTTAGCGGATTCTTTTTCATCCTAAAAGTTGTTGCTAGGTAAAAAGCGAGGGGAGTCAACAGGAAAGTTGTAGAAGAAAGAATAAAAAAAACGAACGGTTTTACACCAAAAATGAAAGTAGGAGATAAAGATGTCACTTGTCCAAGTCAATTTTGTTTCAAAGAAGTTATTTCGTAGTGTTACTTTTCAGGCGATTATTCCTGTAGAAAAGGTGGAGTCAACAGCAGATGGTCAAACAAAGGGGCGCTTAAAAACTTTGTATCTATTGCATGGCGCACTAGGCAATCATCTGGATTATCTTTCAGGTACAAGAATTCAGCGTTGGGCGGAGGAAAAAAATCTCGCGGTGATTATGCCGGCAGGAGAGAACCAGTTCTACGTGGATAAACCAGAACAAAGAGAATATTATGGTCGTTTTGTCGCAGAAGAACTCGTAGAATTTACCCGGAAAATGTTTCCGCTTTCCCACAAAAAAGAAGATACTTTTATTGCAGGACTATCGATGGGAGGATATGGTGCGCTTGTCAACGGCTTGAAATATCACGAAACATTTAGTCATATTGGTGCCTTTTCACCCGCCGTCTTTTTAAAAGATCTCTTATCAGAAGATCCTTCTTCAGCGGGTAGTGGTGTTTTTGATCGTGGTTTTTATGAGAATGTTTTTGGTGGGTTAAAAACGATTGAAGGAAGTGACAAAGACTATTATCACTTAATTGATGAAAGCTTAAAAAACAAACGAGCGTTACCTAAAATTTATTTGCCGATTGGTACCGAAGACTTTTTGCTCGATGCGGTACGTGATTTTCATGAATTTTTAAAGGAACGAGCAGTTGCCATCACCTATATTGAAGACCAAGGGGGCCATGAATGGGATTTTTGGGACACCTACTTGAAAAAATTCTTAGACTGGCTACCTTTAGAAACAAAAACAGCGAGCTTAAATAGTGGCAACGTCTTAGGAGAAGCATAAAAAAGCGGGCGTTCATCTGAAAATTTGGTATAATGAGACAAAGAAATGGATGGTGGATAAGAATGAATCATAATGACCGCTTAACACGTTTGCGTTATGCGCTAGACATTCGCGATATGGATATGGTTAAAATTTTTGAACTTGGTGGGATGAAAGTAACCAAAGAAGAAGTGCGAGAAATGCTAACGAAGAAAAATGATGAAGAATATGAGTTTGACTTAACGGATGAGGCTTTTGAGCGTTTTCTAAATGGCATGATTATTTCTCAACGAGGCGTGCGCGAAGGTGGGCAAGCACCGATTTTTGAATTACATAAAGGCAATGCGAACAACCTCTTATTAAAGAAATTGAAAATCGCCTTGTCTTTAACGAGTGAAGACATGCTTGAAACCTTAGAGCGTGCGGGAGTCATCGTTTCTAAAGGAGAAATGAGTGCGATTTTACGAAAAGAAGGCCATCGAAACTACAAACCTTGTGGCGATCGCTACGCGCGTAACTTTATCAAGGGGTTAATGTTAGCCTATCGCGGAGAAAAATAAATACGCATGGATAGGACAAGAGGAAACACCTTCATTTTTTCTTTGATTGGAAAAAGTGAAGGTGTTTTTTTCTAGCGGTCAAAAAAATAGCGAGAATCAATTTTCGATGCAGGCGTGTCGAGTGTCAGAATTTTTTTGCTTAAAGCAATCATGAATGAAGGAAAAAAACAAGTTCCTCGATGCAGTTATTTGGTGGAAATTATAGTATAATTTGAATACAAAGAAGGAGTGGTTAGATGATTCGAGTAGCAATTGTCGGTTATGGCAACTTAGGACGTGGTGTCGAGCGTTCATTAAAACAAAATCCAGATATGACTTTGGTTGGAGTCTTTACAAGAAGAGCGCCAGAAACGGTTCAAACCGATGGTGCATCTGTCTATGCAATGGATGAGTTATTAAGCAAACAAGCAATGATTGACGTCTGTATCTTATGTGGGGGGTCTGCGACTGATTTACCGGTGCAAACACCTGAAATGACCCGCTATTTTAATACGGTTGATAGTTTTGATACACACGCAAAAATCCCAGAACACTTTGCTAACGTCGCGCAAGTCGCAAAGGAAAACCAGACAGTCTCAGTGATTTCTACGGGATGGGATCCGGGTCTATTTAGTTTGAATCGTTTGTATGCACAAAGTATCTTGCCCAAAGGAGAGACCTATACATTTTGGGGAAAAGGGGTAAGCCAAGGACACTCCGATGCCTTGCGTCGCATCAAAGGAGTTGCCGATGCGACCCAATATACGATTCCGAATACGGAAGTGATTGAACGCTTAAAGGCCGGGGAAACGCTTGAATTAACGACTCGGGATAAGCATTTACGGGAGTGTTTTGTTGTATTGGAAACGGGTGTGGATGCAGAAGAAATAAAAGAAATGATTGTCACCATGCCAAATTATTTTGCCGATTATGATACACAAGTTCACTTTATTTCACAAGAAGAATTAAATCAAAAGCACAAAGCGGCGCCTCATGGTGGAACGGTTTTACATACAGGAACGACCCATGAACAGACCAAACAAGTGATTGAATATCATTTAGAGTTAGAGAGCAACCCAGAATTTACAGCGAGTGTGCTCGTGGCTTATGCACGTGCTTGCGTGCGATTAGCGAAGGAGAAACAATTTGGGGCGTATACAGTACTTGATATTGCACCAAAGTACTTGTCACCCATTCCAGTGGAAGACTTACGCAGAGATTTATTGTAAATCGCATCAGATAAAATGAAGAAATTCGTCTTTCTTGAACGACTGTGAGGAAACTCATGGTTCTTTTTAGAAAGATGGATTTTTTTGATGGCATTCAGCGAGTGTGCTGGCAACAGGCAATCAAGAAAATTGACCGAAGTGCTTCTCTATGCTAAAGTCACAGGCAGCTAGGTAAAATCTGTTCGAAAAAAGAAACGGTGGGAGAAGAGTCATGGCAACCAGTGAAAGAAACGATTTTAAAGAAATTCTTTATGGGCGTCGTTCGATTCGTCAATATGATCCGACGGTCAAAATTAGTCAAGAAAAAATGACTGAAATACTCAGAGAGGCCACCTTAGCGCCTTCTTCGGTTAATTTACAACCTTGGCGCTTTGTTGTTATTGAAAGCGCGGAAGGAAAAGAAAAACTTGCCCCTTTGGCAAAATTTAACCAGCGGCAAGTGGAAACTTCGGCAGCGGTCATTGCGATTTTTGGCGACTTTAATCATTTTGAACAAGCGGAAACCATCTACCATCAAGCGGTCGAGCAAGGCTATATGCCGCAAGCAGTCAAAGAGAAACAACTAACGGGCATCAAAGCGCATGCTGAAAAAATCACACAAATGGAAAATAAAGAAACCATCTTAATTGATGGCGGTTTGGTAGCCATGCAATTGATGCTAGTTGCTCGTTCACACGGTTATGAGACCTGTCCAATTGGTGGCTTTGAAAAGGCGCAAATTGCAGAAGTCCTTGGCTTAGAAAAAGAACGGTATGTTCCAATCATGCTCGTCTCAATTGGGAAAGGGATGGAGGCTGGTTTTCCATCTGTTCGCTTGCCAATTGAAACCATCGCGACTTGGTTGTAGAATAATGAAAATAAAATGAGATAAAGTAATTGACATTCATTTTATTCTCATGTAAGATAATCCTCAAATCAAATAAATAAGGCAATTCAAGAGAGAAGTAACTTTTTTAAACTTTCCAGAGAGTTGATGGGGCTGCGAATCAACAAGTGAAGGAAGTGAAATGGACTTTTGAGCTGAAAGACTGAATCCAGTAGGTCTTTTCCGGGAGCTCCCGTTAACGAGTAAGAGTATTGTTTGATACTTGAGAGAGAAAATGAAAGGTTTCTTCGCTTTCATTCATTGAGGTGGCACCGTGAATCAATCGCCCTCAACCATACAGTGATTTTGTGTGGTTGAGGGCTTTTTTTTATTGAACAAATGAATAGAAAAATCATATCCAAGAAGAGTAGTTAAGGAAAGCAATGTTTCCAGAGAGTCTGCCAAAGGTGAGAAGCAGGCACGTTGTGATTAATGAATGGGCTTGGTAGAAGAATCCTTGAAACGAAGTAGGGGATTCCGGGAACTCCCGATACAGAGTGCGACTGTTGCTTGACAGTTTGGAAAGAAGAGAAAGGAAGAAATTCTTTTCTTAATTGAGGTGGTACCGCGTATGTTCGCCCTCAAACAGATGCTGAGTGTGCATTTGTTTGAGGGCTTTTTTTATTTTATTAAAGGAGTGAGTGGAAAATGAGAAAAATGAAACAGCTAAATGGTGATTGCTTAACCCCGGTATCGGCATTTTTACGGATTCGAGGAGAAAATAAATGTTTACTTGAAAGTATACCAAGAGAAAAAGAAACCAGTCGTTACTCGATTATTGCCTACGATCCCGTTTTAGAATTACAGTATCAAGGAGAAAACTTGATTGTCACCAATAAAAAGACACAGGAAAAGCAATCCTATCCAGTCACCGATCCTTTAAAAGAAGTTGAAAGATATGTCTTAAAAGAAGGGACAAAATTAGAAGCCTTGCCCTTTCAGGGAGGAGCGATTGGTTATATTGGCTATGACATTGTCGCCTCTTATGAAGATATTGGTGCATTACCCTATGACGAGCTCAATCTTCCTGTCCTTGATTTGCTCTTGTTTGAACGATTTGTCCTTTTCGATCATCAAAAAGAAAATGTGACTTTAGTCCTTGAAAACACCTATAGCCAATGTAGTGAGGCGGAACTCTCAAGTCAGCTAGATCTCTTAGAAAGGGAATTACTAACTCCCACACCAGAAGAGCAAGCACCGCTTAAGCGAGAAAATTTAGAATTTACAAGCAACTTTACTCAAGAGACTTTTGAAAAGGTCGTTCGAGAAGCCAAAGCATGTATCGAAAAAGGGGAGCTTTTACAGGTGGTTCCTTCTCAACGTTTAAAAGGAAAATTGGAACAAAATCCCTTTGATTACTACCGTCAACTGCGCCTATCCAACCCGTCTGCCTATCTTTATTATTTGGATTTTAATGAAGAAACAAAGATCATTGGTGCATCGCCTGAAAGTCTCCTCCAAGTCAAAGGGGATAAGGTGACAACCAATCCAATTGCTGGCACGCGAAAGCGAGGGGCCACGAAAGCCGAAGATCAAGCATTAGCAGAAGAATTGCTGAATGACCCGAAAGAAAGAGCCGAGCATCTCATGTTAATTGACTTAGGCAAGGAAGATTTAGCCAAAATTTCCGAAGCAAATAGCGTGAGGGTTCCGATGTATATGGCGATTGAAAAATATCGTTATGTGATGCATATCGTTTCTTTGGTGGAAGGTCGATTGAAAAAAGGACTGACTGCCATGGATGCTTTAAAAGCGACTTTACCAGCAGGCACGGTGAGTGGTTCACCAAAGAATGCCGCGATGAGGCGGATTTATCAATGGGAACCTGTTAGACGCGGTGTTTATGCCGGAGCGGTGGGGTATTTCTCCCAAGATAACCAAGCGGACTTTGCGATAGGCATTCGAACCTTAGTTTTAAAAAATCAAATGGCTTACGTACAAGCAGGGGCAGGAATCGTGGCGGCATCAGATCCAACCACCGAATATTTCGAGACCTTACAAAAAGCCAAAGCACTCTTAGAAGTTGAGCGATAGGAGAAAATTGGAGGCGATAAAATGAAGAAAATCTTGGAACAATTGTATCGAGGGGAACATCTGACTTTCCATGAAATGACAACCCTCGCAGAAACAATTTTTAATGGGGAACTTTCAGAAGGACAACTCGGGGCGTTACTTATTGCTCTAAAATATAAGGGAGTTCGCGAGGCAGAATTAGCCGCCCTCGCCCAAGTCATGCAAGGAAAAGCCGTGACAATTTCGAATGCACCTTTTCATTCCATGGATAATTGTGGCACTGGCGGAGACCATTCCAATAGTTTTAATATTTCCACGACAGCAGCTTTTGTTTTAGCAGCAGGGGGCATTCCCATGGCGAAACACGGAAATCGCAGTGTTTCTAGTCGCTCAGGAAGTGCGGATACCTTGGAATATTTAGGGGTCCGTTTAGATGCCACTCCGGAAAAATTAGGGGCGTTGTTACATGAGGTCGGGATTGCTTTTCTCTTTGCGCCGGCCATGCACCCCAGCATGAAAGCCGTGATGAAAATTCGACAAGAACTCGCAACCCCGACGATTTTCAATTTGATTGGTCCATTAATTAATCCGGTCAAATTAGAAACCCAGTTGATGGGAACTTATGCCGAAGAGACGATCGTTGAGACCGCTCTAACACTCGGTGCACTCGGCCGCAAGCAAGCAATCGTTCTCCATGGAGCAGGCGGGATGGATGAAGCCAACTTATCTGGAATCACTCGTTGCGCCATGTTACAAGGAGGGAAAGTACGCGAGTTTGAATTGCTGCCTGAAGACTATGGTTTCACGTCTATTCCGATGGAGGCGATTGTCGGTGGGGGGCCAAAAGAGAATGCGGAGATTTTATTGCAAGTCCTAAAAAATCAATCTTCTCCTTATCTTGAAACCGTCGTCCTAAATGCAGGACTAGGGTTTTATGCCAATGGTAAAGTGACGGATTTAGCCGCAGGATTTCGTTTGGCTCGAGAGTGTATCGCATCAGGGGCGGCCTTAGGGAAATTACAAGCTTTGTTACAGGCCCAAAATTAGGAGGAGAAAAAATGAGTTTTTTAGATAAAATTTTGAGTGAAAAAATCGTGGAAATTGAAAAAATGCCTTTGGAAGAAATTCAAGCAAAGAAAAAGCGTCCTTCTTTTTACGAAAGGGTGAAAAGTCAGCCAGAAAAAGTTCATTTACTAGGAGAAATCAAACGAGCTTCTCCATCCAAAGGAGAGATTAATACCGGACTTGATATTTTAACACAAGCAAAAGCATATGAAACTGCAGGAGTGAGTGGGATTTCTGTATTAACGGATGCGCTCTTTTTTAAAGGGACCATCGATGATTTGAAAGCAATTAGCGAAGTCGTGGATGTGCCGTTACTTTGTAAGGATTTTATCCTTTCGAAAAAACAATTAATTCGGGCAAAAAATGCCGGAGCAAGCATGGTTTTACTGATTGTTGCCGCTTTGAAAGAGGAGCATTTAAAAACATTATATACAGAGGCTTTGGCTTTGGGATTAGAGGTACTTGTGGAAACCCATGATGAAAAAGAACTGGCAATCGCTCAAGCCTTAGGTGCAAAAATTATCGGAGTGAACAATCGTAACTTAAAAACCTTTGAAGTATCTATTGAAACAAGTGAAAAGTTAGCGCAAAAACCAAGCGATGTGCTCTACATTAGCGAATCAGGGTTTAAAACACCAGAAGACGTTGTCCGAGTGGCAAAATCCTATGATGGAGTGCTAGTTGGTGAAACCTTGATGCGTGCCACAAACATCAAAGAAACAGCACTGGGTTTACAAGTGGCGCGCTTATGACGAAAGTGAAAATTTGTGGCTTAATGGATCAAGCCATTGTCGATGGTACGGTAGCGGCCGGAGCCGATTATCTTGGTTTTGTCTTTGCAAAAAGCAAACGTCAAGTGACACCAGAAACGGTTTATCAGTTAACGAAAAAGGTGCCAGAGACCGTCAAGCTTGTGGGCGTATTTGTTTCGCCAACTTGGGCTGAAATCGAGGAAGCACTGCAGATGGTTTCTCTGGATGCTCTGCAGATTCATGGGATCCTTCATGAAGAGGTGCTTCGAAAGAGTCCGGTATCGATTATTCAAAGTTTTGATGGTCAGAGTCGGAAACTGGTCCAGGAATTAAAGACTTCCTCTACTTCCTTTATTTTACTAGACGCCCCGACAACCAATGAGATTTACGCAGGGGGCAATGGAAAAACCTTTGACTGGCATGGGATTTCGGCAGAAGGACGCGAAAGACTCAGAGAGAAAGAATTGTTTATTGCTGGTGGCTTAACCCAAGAGAATGTCCAAGAAGCCATTCAGATTTTTAACCCGTATGCCGTAGATGTGTCAAGTAGTGTGGAAACAAACGGTGTCAAAGATTTAACGAAAATACAAGCCTTCATTCAGGCTGCAAAGGAGTGTTAAGATGTATCAACAACCCGATGAAAAAGGATTTTATGGTGATTTTGGCGGACAATTTGTTCCAGAAACCTTAATGTTCGCCTTAAAAGAATTAGCAAGCGCTTATGAAGCTTCGAAACATGATGAGACCTTCCAACAAGAACTAGCGAATTATTTAACGGATTACGTTGGACGAGAAACACCACTTTATTACGCAGAACAATTAACCCAAAAATTAGGTGGCGCTAAGATTTACCTCAAACGAGAAGACCTAAACCACACAGGCGCCCACAAAATTAATAATGCCCTCGGTCAAGTCTTACTGGCTAAAAAAATGGGGAAAAAGAAAATTATTGCGGAAACTGGCGCCGGACAACATGGAGTCGCAACGGCAACCGCGGCTGCTTTGTTTGGCATGGAATGTACGATTTTTATGGGTGCATTCGACGTAGAGCGTCAAGCATTAAATGTTTTTCGCATGGAGCTTTTAGGTGCAAAAGTTGAAAGTGTGGTCGCTGGGAATAATACCTTAAAAGACGCAGTCAACGAGGCTTTGCGTCACTGGGTCGCCAATGTAGAGGACACTCATTATATTTTAGGTTCGGCTTTAGGTCCCCATCCATTTCCAGAAATGGTTCGAGATTTTCAAAGTGTGATTGGAAAAGAAGCCCGTCGTCAAATATTAGAAAAAGAAGGTCGTTTACCTGATGTAGCCATGGCTTGTATTGGTGGGGGGAGTAATGCGATTGGCTTGTTTCACCCTTTTATCGAAGACGAATCCGTTGCGTTAATCGGTGTGGAAGCCGGTGGTATGGGGATTGAAACCGCGGAACATGCGGCAACCATGACGAAAGGAGAAGTCGGAATTCTCCATGGGGCCCGGATGCATTTACTTCAAGATGAAGATGGGCAAGTCATTGAACCTTATTCGATTTCTGCCGGACTCGATTATCCAGGAGTGGGCCCCGAGCATTCTTACTTAGCCTCCTTGAAGCGTGCCAAATATGTCGCTGTGACAGACGAAGAAGCCTTAGAAGGGTTTCATTTATTGTCTCAAACGGAAGGGATTATCCCAGCCTTAGAAAGTTCCCATGCCATTGCAGAACTGATTAAACTCGCACCGACGATGACGAAAGACCAAACGATTGTCCTTTGTTTATCCGGACGCGGCGATAAAGATGTGCAACAAATCAAAGAACGAATGGAGGGCGATGGCAATGAGTGAGAAAAGTCTAACGGTTTATTTACAAGAGAAAAAAAATCGAGGCGAAAAGTTGTTTATCCCTTATATTGTCGCAGGAGGCAATGGATTGGAGCGCCTAGAAGATGAAATCAATACGTTAGCTGAAAATGGCGCAACGGCGATTGAACTAGGGATTCCGTTTTCAGATCCTGTTGCCGACGGACCAATCATTCAAAAAGCAGCCCAAGAAGCCTTTAAACACCAAGTCACTTTTAAAAAAATTGTCCAATTTTTGCGAAACATGCAAGCACCTGTACCCATTATTTTAATGGGATATGCCAATTCCTTCTTCCATTATGGTTTTGAAAAATTGTTAGCGGATTTAGCATCAACGGATGTGAAAGGCTTAATCATCCCAGACGTCCCTTATGAACATCGCGAACTCATTTTGCATCCATTAGCAAAAACGGATATCGCTTTGATTCAATTAGTGACTTTAACCAGTACGAAAGAACGAATGCAAACATTGGTTAATGTGGGGGAGGGATTTATTTATGCAGTGACAGTCAATGGCACAACAGGAATCGGTCAAACCTATCGCGATTCCTTAAATGAGCATTTAGCATTTATTACCGAAATCAGTTCGATTCCTGTTCTGGCAGGATTTGGTGTTTCCAATCGAGAACAAGTGGCCCGTTTTAATCAAGTCTGTGATGGAGTGATTGTCGGTTCGAAGCTTGTCGCATCTCTAGCAGAAGATGGCGTGGAGGCAACAGGAAAACTAGTGGCAGAATTGACCGATCAATAGTGTAAGAAAATTCTTTCAGTTACATGTAACTGGAAGAATTTTTTTGTGGAAAGAAAGGTGGGTATTGAACAACAAGGGAAGTGTACGCTAAAAAGAGGTGCGAATTTCTTGTTAGGGTGCTTGTGTGAACTTAGCGATTAAATAACTATTTTTTCGTAGTACTCTGAACAAAATCGAAATGACAGTATATATAATTGCTGCAATAGGTTTGAGCCTCTCATGACCAAAGTCACGAGTATTCTCAAGGAAACCATCGAAACTACAATCCGTTATAATTGGAACTGGAAATCCCATTAAGTAAGTTGTAACTCTATCTGAAACTTCTTCTCTAGGATTTAAAACAAAGGCACTGATCAGTTAAAAACGATGAATCCATCTAAAAGTTACCAATGAAAAATAAGAACGAAACTGTGGAGAGTTCTTAGTCGTGGATACCAGCAAAAAAGCCTATTTTTTAGGCTTTTTGTTTAACATCAATTTAATTTGTTCCCTTATTGGAATACCTGACTCTTTTTTAATTTTAAATAATGTACCTATATTTTCTGAAAAAATTCCATAAGCAAAATAAACTCCTATTACAGATAATACCAATAATATTAATTCTTTTAGAAAAATTATCATCACCCTTTTCATCACTATTTGTACAAGCGTTATTCAAAAAAAAACAACGGAATAGGTATCATATCATGAATAACTTATTTAAACATTTAATCACAAGTTAAAATTATGATATTCTAAATAAGTTGTAAAATATGGAAGAAAACAACTAACATGACAAGTTGTCTCTATCAGATACGTCAGTAGTCGTATCTGATAAAAAAATTCAACCGTATTTGAAGAATACTCACACAAAAAATCCTGCTTATCATCGATTTCAGTAGCTTTAAATCACTAACAGATAGAATGACAATTCTCTTTTGTAATAAGGGGTTCTATCATTTTCAATTCTTTTAACTTTTCAATTTTCATTTCCGTAGTTAGTGTTCCATCTAGAATATGGTCAGCAGTGGAAGAAATCAAGCGATCATGTTCTAAAAAGATAGGACGAGCATAATTAATATATGTTTCTGCCCAATCTAAAATATCTTGTTTATCCTTATCTGAGAAATCTCTGATTATTTGACGAGCGAAAGCAATATCTAATGGTGTTTTTAAGTAGATCACTTTATCAATATACGGTTTTAAAACATTGTGCTCATACCCAAATGGAAAATCAATCAAAATAGAATCATATTGATTGATTACTTTTTCTAAGTCTTCTATCAATGGACGAATGTCATACTGATTCACTGCTTTTTTAGAATCTTCTAAGAATAGGTCAAGCGACGGTGCGGATGGTAGTGCGTCTATACTGTAATCGTCAAAGGATATAATAAATGAGTTTTTGATATCTTTCGATAATTTTTTTATTAAGGTTGTCTTTCCTCCAGCTGTTACTCCACTAATAACAATAATTTTCGCTTTAAACATAATTAGTTCCACTCCTCTTAACATTAATAGTAACGACTGATATCTTTATTACTATAAACATTTCACATTATCATTACAATTAGTATTTTCAATAAATAACGAAGATTCATTTATATGGATCGATAGAACAATCATTTAACACTCGCGATCAGAACGATTCTATCAGCCTAATGATTCAATAACCTCCTAACATTCCAAGCTGCCTAAAAAACATAGAAAAATAAATCCCAAACGCTTAAGTATCAACGAGTCCCTTTTAAGAAAACAAGAGCGGTTAATGTAGCCTTATTTCTCCTCATAAATCTCAAATCCAAAGCCTTGAATATGTTCTTTTAGCATGGTTAGGTAAGAACGGGCAATTGGGCTGAGTTCGCGATTTTTTTGTTTCAACCAACCAAGAGTAATGGTATCGTCATACTCTAAAGGAATGGCAACAATCTTGTCATCGTTCAGTTCACTACTAATAATCCCTGAACTAATCGTATAGCCATTGAGCCCAACCATCAAGTTGAAAATCGTTGCCCGGTCACTGACTTGAATATTCATTTTCCGCACCCAAGTACTTAAAATTTCTTCCGCAAAATAAAAGGAATTATTTTCGCCCTGCTCATAAGAAAGATACGGATAATCTTCCAAATCTTTTAAGGTCAGGGATTTTTTTTGCGTTAAAGGATTGTCACGGCTGACAAAAACATGGGGTTTGGCATCAAAGAGAGGCGTGAAGACGAGATTCTTTTCTTTAAAAAGTTTCATCATGACTTGTTGGTTAAAGGAATTTAAGTATAAAACGCCTAATTCACTGCGGAAACTCGTTAAGTCAGTAAAAATATTTTCTGTTTCCGTTTCTCTTAAGGTAAAACTATATTCTTCCGTATCTACCGTTCGAATCAGCTCAACGAAAGCATGGACGACGAAAGCATAGTGTTGAGCAGAGACTGAAAAAGCTTGTTTTCTTGGTTGATTGTCTTTGTATTTTGCTTCAAGTAAGTTGACTTGATCGAGGATTTGTCGACTATAGGCAAGAAATTCCCGGCCATCTTCCGTTAAGGTCACTCCACGAGGGTTGCGTAAAAGCAGCTGCACCCCCATCTCACTTTCGAGTTCTTTAATCGCATTGGAAATACTTGGTTGGGTTAAGAATAAGTCTTTGGCTGCTTCGTTAATCGAACCTTTTTCGACAATTTTTTCTAAGTATAGTAATTGTTCTAAGCGCATAAAATCCCTCCTGTTTTTCATACTATAGCAGAGGGTATAGTTTTAAGCTATATCTAGCTCCTGTTTTTTTCAATTATCCCAAAGTTTAGAAGCATGATAGATTATTAGCTAACAACTCAAGGGGGAATCATCTATGACAACAACCATTATCGGTTTTCCAAGAATCGGAGAACAACGAGAATTAAAATATGCGACGGAAAAATATTTCCGCAATGAAATAACAGTAGAAGAGCTCGAAGCATTTGGAAAAGCACTTCGTCAAAGACATTGGAACTTAGTCAAGGAAAGTGGCGTCCATACGATTCCAAGTAATGATTTTTCTTTCTATGATACGACTTTAGATACGGCTTTTTTATTTAACTTAGTGCCAGCTGAACTTGAGCAGATTGAATTGTCAAGTTTAGATAAATACTTCGCCCTTGCTCGTGGCTACCAAGGGGAAAAAGGAGACATCAAAGCGCGTCCAATGAAAAAATGGTTCAATACCAATTATCACTACATCGCGCCTAAAATCGAAGCAAGTACAAAAATCAAACGAGTCGGAACAAAAATTTTCGATGAATTTGAAGAAGCCAAAGCACTAGGAATTGAGACTCGTCCAGTTATTGTAGGACCTTACACCTTGCTTCATTTAAGTGAATTGGATGAAGACGTGGACCGCCAAGCCGTCATTCATGACTTGGTAAGTGCCTACCAAGAGACCTTCGTGAAACTAAAAGACTTAGGTGCTGAATGGATTCAGCTTGACGAACCTGCTTTAGTTAAAGATTTAGCTGAGACAGAAATTGCAGAATTTAAAGGCATCTATGATGAATTATTAAAGGACGCAACCATCAAAGTTTTATTACAAACCTATTTTGGCGATGTGCGTGATATTTACGATGTCTTAATCGACCTGCCTTTTGCGGGGATTGGTTTAGACTTTATTGAAGGGATCCAAAACAAAGCTTTCGTTCAAAAGGGATTTCCAGCAGATAAAATTTTATTCGCCGGTGTGGTCAACGGGAAAAACATTTGGCGTAATAACTATCAAGCCAGCTTGGATTTATTGAAAGAACTGGCAGTAGAAAACGTGGTACTGTCGACGTCTTGTTCCTTGCTTCATGTGCCATTTACGACAGAAAATGAAACCTTTCCAACTGAAGTGAAAGAGCACTTTGCCTTTGCGAAAGAGAAGCTGACCGAGCTACTTGAATTACAGGCGATTTTGGCAGGCGAAGGAGATACCTATTTAGTTGCCAATCAAACATTATTTACAAAAGAACGTTTTGAAAAAAATGTCGCTTTAAGTCAAAAAATTGCAGGATTAACGGAGGCCGATTTCACACGTACACCCGCATTTTCTGAACGAGAAGTCTTACAAAGAGCGCAATTTGATTTACCGGTACTTCCAACAACGACAATTGGTTCTTTCCCACAAACGAAAGAAGTCAAACAAACCCGTGCGAAGTTTATCCGTAAAGAGATTGACCAAGAGACTTACGATGCTTATATTGCTGCCCAAATTGATGACTGGTTAGCGTGGCAAACAGCAATTGGACTGGATGTACTCGTGCATGGAGAGTTTGAACGAAACGACATGGTCGAGTACTTCGGTCAAAACTTATCAGGTTATTTATTCAGCCAAAATGGTTGGGTCCAGTCTTACGGCACTCGTGGTGTGAAACCACCAATTATTTGGGGTGACGTGGTTCGTGAACAGGCGATTACAGTGAAGTGGTCTGAATATGCCCAAAGCCGTACCGATAAAATTGTCAAAGGAATGTTAACCGGTCCAGTTACGATTTTAAATTGGTCCTTCCCACGTGAAGACATTAGTTTAAGAGAGTCAACCTTACAAATTGCCTTTGCTATTCAAGAAGAAGTCTTGGACTTAGAAAAACATGGCATTCAAGTCATTCAAATTGATGAAGCGGCTTTACGTGAAAAATTACCACTGAGAAAAACCGATTGGCATGATGAGTATTTAGAATGGGCGATTCCTGCTTTCCGTTTGGTGCATAGCCGAGTACAAGCTAGTACGCAAATCCATACCCACATGTGTTATAGCGAGTTCACCGATATTATTTCAGCAATTGATCAAATGGATGCCGATGTGATTTCCTTTGAAGCTTCGCGTTCCAATTTATCGATTCTTGATGAATTAAAACGTCAAAACTTTAAGACGCAAGTCGGACCAGGAGTCTATGATATTCATTCTCCTCGAGTGCCATCTGTGGAAGAAATAACGAAAACAATTCAAACGATTTTAACAAAAGTACCACTCGAAAAAGTATGGGTGAACCCAGACTGCGGATTGAAGACGCGTGGGATTCCAGAAACAAGAGCAAGTTTAGCAAATATGACGGAAGCAGTAAAAGAGCTAAGAAAGGGGCTGTAGTCTATGCTTCAAGGCTTATCTTTTGAGGTTTTCCCTCCGAATACAACTGTCGGAGTGAATAAGTTAACCCAGACATTGCAACAGTTGCAGGCATTAGAACCGGCGTTTATTAGTGTGACGTGTAGTAATGGTACGAATAATGTGGCGAACACCACAGTTAAGGTTGCCAGTTACATTCATCAAAAATTGCATATTCCAACAATTGCTCATTTACCGGCAACCTATTTGTCAAAAGAGGAAGTCGATGAAGTCTTAGAACAATTGGCTGCTCGAGGGATTTATCAAGTATTGGCTCTACGTGGGGATATTTTACCAGAAATGTCTCCCAAAGATGATTTTCAATACGCAGATGAGTTAACCAGCTACATTAAAGAAAAAGCACCACAATTTCAATTAACGGGTGCTTGCTACCCAGAGATTCATCCAGAATCCAAGAATCGAATTACAGATATTCAAAACTTAAAGAAAAAAGTCGATGCAGGCTGTGAACAGTTGATTACCCAACTATTTTTGGACAATGAATTATTCTATCGTTTTCAAGAATCTTGTGACTTAGCAGGGATAGATGTCCCCATTTTGGCGGGTATCATGCCGATTGTGAATCGAAACCAAGCCTTACGGTTAATTAAAACAACCCAAACGGCTTTGCCACGTAAGTTTTTAGCGATTTTAGAAAAATATGAACACAATCCAGTTGCCTTGCGAGATGCAGGACTCGCTTATGCGGTGGATCAAATCGTCGACTTAGTGACACAAGATGTTTCTGGCATTCATTTGTATACCATGAATGATGCTCAGATTGCACAGCGCGTTGTGGAAAACACCCAATCACTATTCAATCAAAAGTTAGTAAGCGTGGTATAAAAAGATTGGTTGGCCTTTTTAAGAAGGTCAGCCAATCTTTTCGCTTATTTTGCTAGGAAATTGCCTAACGTAATGTAAGAAATTTCTTACATTAGCCATTTTTAGTCAAAAATCGTTTATACTAAAATAGTAGAATAAAAAGATTTCCTAGGGTTCCGTATGCCTCGCATAGTCTGGTCCAAGTGGAAACGCGTAAGCAATTACGTCACGCGGAAGGATAAAAGCCTGGGAGAGTATTGGAGACAATATTCTCTCAGGTTTTTTGATTAAACGAAAGGATTGAAGGAAATGAATAGAAGTTGGTTTGAAATTATCGTTGCGGCATTTTTTGAAGTCTGTTGGGTCGTTGGCTTAAAGCATTCTGTGAATCTCATACAATGGATGGGGACAGTCATTGCAATTGTGATTAGCTTTTATTTACTAATCAAAGCGACACAAAAACTACCTGTAGGAACGGCTTACGCTGTTTTTGTAGGATTAGGGACAACTGGAACAGTTCTCTTAGATGCGATATTATTTAAGGAATCGTTATTTCCGTTGAAAGTGATTTTTGTGGCACTCTTATTAGTCGGCGTGATTGGTTTGAAGAAATTAACGGATCAGAAGGAGGGGAACTAGATGGCTTGGATATACTTACTATTCGCTGGTTTTTTTGAGATGTTAGGTGTTTCTTTCATTAATTATCTAAATGAGAAAAAGAACATTCGATCCTTAGTTGCACTTGTCCTAGGCTTTGGTGCTAGTTTTTTCTTTTTAAATTTAGCGATGAAAGTATTACCGATGAGTACGGCCTATGCGATTTGGACAGGCATCGGTGCTTCTGGAGGGGCTTTAGTCGGGATGTTTGTCTACGGTGAAGCGAAAGATTGGCGTCGAATGGTATGCTTGTTTCTGATAATTGGGGCAGCGGTGGGATTGAAGGTTGTGTCTTGAGATAAAATTATTTGAAATGTTTACTTGTTTATGGGGGATAAGATTGCTTTTTTTTGATTTATGTGTTTATATTTTAGTAAACACCTAATAAGAGAGGCGATGATATTTATGGCTGGGATTAGAGATGTCGCAAAACGTGCAGGTGTATCGATTGCAACGGTATCGCGCGTGTTGAATGAAGACCCTACATTGTCAGTTACAGAAGAAACAAAGGAAAAAATTTCAGAATCAGTTACTTTTTTTAATTATAAAAAGAAAAAAACGACAACGAATAAGAAAAAAAAATTGAATGATCTTATTTTAATTACAACAGTTTCGGAGAGTGACGAATTAGAAGATCCTTATTTTCGACGTATACGTAGAGGAATTCAATTAGAAGCAGAGCGTAAAAAAATAGTGATACAAAAGACAATCCGTTTAAGTGAAACACCACTGGATGTAAAAGATTTAAAAAATTGTGGTTCAGTTTTAATTATAGGGCAAGTTCTTCCCGCTGTCATTGAACTTGTTAAAGCTAGTAATCCAAATCTCGTTGTGATTGATGATTCTCAAGTCAATCAAGATATTGATGCAGTCTATACAAATTTTCAAGCTGCTACCTATGCACATCTAGAACGTCTGTATGACAATGGGCACCGTAATATTTCTTTTATTGGCGGAAAAAGAATATTGTTAGATGCTACAGGTAAAAGGCACGAATGTGAGGAAGATCAGAGGCAATTGGCATATGAATCTTGGATGAGAGAAAAAGACTTAGAAAAATACTGTTCTGTTTTTCTTAATGGCTGGACAACGTTAGACGGGATTAAATCTTGTGAAAAATTATTAATGGAGAAAAAAGAGCTCCCTACAGCAATTGTAGTTGGCAATGATCCGATAGCAGTGGGAGTCTATCGAGCGCTACAAAAAAGGCAATTTATGATTCCAAAAGATGTTTCAATAGTAAGTTTTGATAACATCGAGGTAGCAGAGTACTTAACGCCGTCTTTAAGTACGGTGAATATTCACACAGAAGAAATTGGGAAATTAGGTGTACGTTTAGCAGAGGAATTAATGAGTAAGGTCAGACAGGTTCCGATTCAGGTTAGTGTTTCTTATGAAATGATTCTACGTGAAAGTGAAAGAAAAATAGTTTGAAATAGCAAGTGAACACGATAAGAGTGTTCACTTGCTATTTGTTCACTTTATTTTTAACTAAAACTATTGACATTTAACTTAGTTAACAGTTATGATGTAATTACTAAAAGAAAGCGCAAACAAAAAAAGGAGAATGGAAAATGAAAAAAAACAGAAGTTTATTTTATGGAATAACAATTCTGGGGGCAGCCTTATTATTGGGAGCTTGTGGAAATGGAAAACAGGCAGATGATGGAAAAGTAGAAATTGAATTCTTTAGTCAGAAAAAAGAAATGCAAGGAACGTTAAATGAAATTATTCAAGATTTTGAAAAAGAAAACCCAGAAATCAAAGTCAAATTTACAAATGTACCTGATGCTGGAACAGTTTTAAAGACACGTATTTCTAGTGGAGATGTACCAGACGTCATTAATGTTTTTCCACAAAATGCAGATTTTCAAGAGTGGGCAAAAAATGATATTTTCACAGATTTAACGGATAAAGAGTATTTAAATAATTTATCCGAAGGTGCTGGAGAGACGTATGCGATTAATGAAAAAATCTACTCTGTTCCATTGACAAGTAATGCTTGGGGATTTTTCTATAATGTAGATAAATTTACAGAATTAGGGATCGAACCACCGAAAACATGGAAAGAATTTGAGAAGCTTGTTCAGAAAATTCAAAGTGGAGAGGAAGTTCCGTTTGCTTTATCTCTAACACAAGCAGATGCATGGACTTTAAATGGATATCACCAATTAGCATGGGCAACTGTAAATGGAGGATTCGAAGGTGCAAATGCGGCACTCGTGCATAGTCCTAAGGGAGATATTAAAGTTGGAAATTCAGATTTTGATAAAGTGACGGAACAATTGGATTTATTAAATGGTTCCGGTCAAAAAAATGCTACGGGTGCGACATATGATGATGCGGTTTCAGCATTTGCTAAAGGAGAAGCCCTAATTTTCCCCAATGGTATCTGGGCATTACCTGCGATTCAAAATCAAAATCCCGAATTCAAAATTGGAATGTTTGCGTATCCTGGTCAAAATGCGGGTGAGGAAATGACCGTTGGTGCAGCAGACCTAGCACTATCTGTTTCAGAGAGCTCAAAAAATAAAGAAGCTGCCGATAAATTTGTGGAATATATGACAACGAAAGAAGCGATGCAAAAATACTATGATGTTGATGGAGCACCAACTTCTGTCACTGCTGTTGATACAGAAGGAAGATTTCCTGAGACAGAAGGTGTG
The DNA here is from genome assembly GCF_054871745.1 of Enterococcus sp. LJL98. Lineage (NCBI taxonomy): Bacteria > Bacillati > Bacillota > Bacilli > Lactobacillales > Enterococcaceae > Enterococcus > Enterococcus sp. LJL98. Next base: position 75,611 of record NZ_JBTXLU010000007.1, read on the forward strand.
ACACAATATGTATTTACTGATCAACAAATTGTTTGGTTGCAAAAAGAGTGGACTTCAGAAGAAACGTTCCATCATTTAACAGTAGAATACGTTAACAATCAAGACCCGTCACAACTAGCTAACAATTTAAATAACTTCTTTGACACAATGAAGTAAAGATATGGGGAGAAGAATAATGAAAAAAGGAAGTTTACTCAATCGGAACTGGGCATACATATTCATACTTGTGCCTCTCTTGTTGCAATTAATCTTTTTCTATGCACCAATGATTCAAGGGTTCTACTACAGTTTTACTGATTGGACAGGCTTGACGAATAACTACAATTTGATAGGATTAAAAAACTATCAATCGATTTTGGCAGATCAAAAATTCATGAAGTCTGTTAGTTTCACTGTAATTTTTACAATTGGATTAATTGTTGGAGAAATTTTAATAGGCGTATTTGTTGCTCGGTTTTTAAATCGAAAGATGAAAGGTATTGGTTTCTTCCGAACAGCATATTTTTTTCCAGCAGTATTAAGTACCGTTACTTTGGGATTAATCTTTAAACAAGTTTTTAACTATGGATTACCACAACTGGGTGAAAAGTTAGGTATAGGATTCTTAGAACAAAATTTAATAGCCAATGAAAAAACTGTTTTTTGGGGCGTCTTATTTGTTGCTTTATGGCAAGGAGTTGCGATGCCTATTGTCATATTTTTAGCGGGTTTACAGAGTATCCCAGAGGATATCCTGGAGGCCGCATCAATTGATGGGGCGACTAATCGCCAAAAATTTCGTCATATAGAATTGCCATATCTTTTACCTTCACTAAGTATGGTTTTTATTATGGCATTAAAATCAGGGTTAACTGCATTTGATTTGATCTTTGCTTTAACAGGTGGTGGGCCTAGTGACAAAACGACAACATTGGGTTTACTTGTCTATAATTATGCATTTAAAAGTAATCAATATGGATATGCTAATGCGATTGCGGTTGTATTATTCTTAGTCATTGCTGTCATATCAGTCTTACAAATTCGAATGTCTAAACGATTCGAAGTATAGGGGGAGAAGAAGATGAAACAAAAAGGAAGTTTTTTTAGTTATTTATTTTTAACGTTAGGATTTATCATCATTTTTATCCCGTTATACCTAACTGTTTTGAGTTCGTTTAAAGAGACAAATCAAATCACAGGGAACTTTTTTGGACTACCAAATCCATTTACGATGAATAACTTCCAACGATTGATTGATGACGGAATCGGACAATATTTTTTCAATTCTACGGTTATAACAGTATTAGCAATAGGGTTGATTACATTATTTGTTCCAATGGCTGCTTTTTCAATCGCAAGGAATATATCTAAGAAAAAGGCCTTCGCTTTATTATACTCGTTCTTAATTTTAGGGATTTTTGTGCCGTTTCAAGTAATCATGATTCCGATTACTTCAATGATGACCAAGTTAGGGCTTTCAAATATTTCAGGCTTGATTATTCTTTATTTAGCTTATGCTGTTCCACAGACATTGTTTTTATATGTAGGTTACATTAAAACGGCGATTCCTGAAGAATTAGATGAAGCTGCTGAAATGGATGGCTGTGGAAAATTTCGAATGTATTTTAAAATAATGTTTCCACTGATGAAGCCGATGCATGCGACAACTTTGATTATCAATGCTCTATGGATTTGGAATGATTTTTTATTACCCTTGCTTCTTTTAAACAAAGATGCTTCGAATTGGACTTTACCGTTATTTCAGTATAATTATCAGGGACAATATTTTAGCGATTATGGTCCGTCATTTGCTTCCTATGTTATCGGGATTATCGTTATTTTATCTGTGTACTTAGTTTTCCAAAGGAACATCATCTCCGGAATGACGAATGGATCGGTGAAATAAAAATATTATTATTAATGAAAGTGAGTAAAAAATGATTAAATATAGTGATGAGAAAAAAGTTTTTCATTTAAGTAATGAAGCTATTAGTTACTTGATTGAAGTGGAAGAACATGGATATTTAGCACATTTATATTTTGGGAAGAAGGTGAGTCATTATTCAGGTCACTATCAATATGTGAGAGACATGCGTTCATTTGGTCCTTATCCAGAGGAGGCGAATCATGATAAATTTTCCCTTGACACCGTCATGCTTGAATATCCAGGATATGGTTTCGGTGATTTTCGAGAGCCAGCCTACAATTTTAAGTTAGCTGATGGGAGTCGAATTACGGATTTTCGATACGATTCTTTTGAAATTGTCCATGGGAAAGTTGTGATTGAGGGCTTGCCGCAACTCTATACGACAGAAAAAGAACAGGCCCAAACATTAGTTATCACTTTGAAAGATCCAATTGCACAACTTGTTTTAAAGTTAAATTATACGATTTACCGTGACTATCCAGTGGTGATTCGCTCAACGGAGATAGTCAATGAAAGTGAGCAAACCATTGAAATCAATCAATTGGCCAGTCAATCCCTTGATTTTCCGAATCGCTCATTTGAATTGATTCATTTTAATGGTGCTTGGGGAAGAGAACGGCAACTAACGCGTGAACCGGTTGAGATCGGAACGAAGGTCTTGGATAGCAAGAGAGGTTCGAGTAGTCATCATCAAAATCCTTTTATCACACTCGTCGAACCGACAACAACAGAGTTTCAAGGCGAAGCGTATGGTGCTTGTCTCGTCTATAGTGGGAACCATCAAACAATGATTGAAAAAGACAACTACAAGCAAACAAGAGTTGTGATGGGAATGAATCCTTTTAATTTCGCTTGGCAATTACAACCAGGTGCTCGTTTTCAAACACCCGAAGTGGTAAATGTTTATAGTCATCAAGGTCTGAATCAAATGTCACAAACGTATCATGAGTTATTCAATCACCACTTAGTTCGCGGACAGCATCAATTTAAAGAACGTCCAATTTTAATCAATAATTGGGAAGCCACTTATTTTGATTTCGATGATGAAAAAATTCACGGAATTGTTGATGAAGCTCAAAAATTAGGGATTGAAATGTTTGTTTTAGATGATGGTTGGTTTGGAGAGCGAAAAGACGATCATCGTTCATTGGGCGATTGGTTTGAATATGAAGGGAAGCTGGCACAAGGCTTAGAAGGAATTTCACAGTATGTGCATGACAAAGGTATGAAATTCGGCTTGTGGTTTGAACCGGAAATGATTTCAAAAGACAGTGAGTTACACCGTCAACATCCAGATTGGGTCTTATCTGTTCCGAATCGTCCACGTTCGTTAAGTCGTCAACAGCATGTTCTAGACTTTTCTCGTGCCGATGTCCGCTCGCATATTTTCAATCAAATGGTTGCGATTTTAGATCGGGTACCAGTGGACTATATTAAATGGGACATGAATCGAAATATGACGGAGGTCTATTCTTTATTACTTGATCCTTCAATGCAAGGCGAAGTTTCCCACCGCTACATTTTAGGTCTGTATGATTTTATGGAAAAATTAACGCAACGTTATCCTCAGATTTTATTCGAAAGTTGTTCAGGTGGTGGCGGACGTTTTGATGCCGGTATGCTGTATTATATGCCGCAAACGTGGACAAGTGACAACACTGATGCAATTGCTCGCTTAAAAATACAATACAGTACAAGCTTCGTCTATCCAATCTCATCAATGGGGGCGCACGTATCTGCCATCCCTAATCATCAAACGGGGCGTCAGACAAGTCTTGAAATTCGTGGGAATGTTGCCATGTCTGGGGTTTTTGGTTATGAACTTGATTTGACTCAGCTAACAAAAGAGGAAAAAACGGAAATTATTGAACAAGTACAGTTCTATAAAACACATCGCACATTGCTTCAATACGGAACCTTTATTCGTCTAAAAAGCCCATACGAAGAAAACGAGGTTGCTTGGATGTTTGTATCAAAAGATCAAAAAGAAGCATTGGTGTTTTATTTCCGCGTACTCGCAGAGGCATCTTCCGCTTATGTGACGTTGAAACTGGCCGGGCTGGTCGCGGATATGACTTATCAAGTGAATGGACAGTTGATTTCAGGTGAGGAGTTAATGCATATCGGAATCTATATGCATCCAAATTTATATGGCGATTATGCCACCCAGTCATTTGTTTTAAAAGCTGATGAAACCTCTAATCCCGAGGAAATCCTTTAAGTATCGCAAGAAGCATGTAAACCGTTATTAAGAAAACGGTTTGCATGCTTTTTTTAGTGATGTTGAATAAAAAAAGCAAAAAAAACTTGACCATCAATACTATGCAATGTATAGTATTGCGTATAGGGAGGTGTCCTATGGATATTCAATTAAAAAAAGGCTTGTTAGAGTATTGTGTCTTGGCGGTCTTGAAGAAGAAAGATTCGTATGGGTATCAAATTATTAAAGATGTCTCTGAGTACGTCGAAATATCCGAGTCGACTTTATACCCGATTTTAAAACGTTTAGAAAAAAATGATTGCGTCGTGACTTACTCGGTTGCGCATAATGGCCGTTTAAGGAAATATTATCAAATTACTTTAATTGGAGAGCATCGCGTTCAAGAGTTTTTGACCGATTGGCAACAAGTGATGGCCATTTATCGATTTATAAAAGGAGAGGATTCATCCGATGAAAGCTGAGTTTTTAGAAGAGTTAACAAGCGAGTTGACAGCATTAAGCAAAAGGGAAAGAGCGAGATTTGTGTCTTACTATGCAGAGATGATCGAGGACTATTTAGAAGATGGGTTAAGTGAGGCGGATGTGTTTAAACAAATCGGTGAGCCGCGAGAAATCGCGCAGCAAATTTTAAAAGAACAAGAAACGTCCTTTTCAAAAAATACAAATTCGAGTAATAAGGTACTCACGATCGGTTTATTGATTTTAGGTTTTCCTTTGTGGGGAAGTTTATTGGTTGCGGTAGCTGCGCTATTCTTTTCTGCTTATTTGATTATTTGGTGTGTGCCTTTGACGACCATTTTGCTAACTTTTGGTTTTTTTGTTGGGGGATTAGTTAGTATCATTGGTCTCCCTTTTATGCTGGCAGATATTTTTATCATTGGAGTAATTCAGCTAGGAATAGGATTGTTGTTGTTAGGGCTAGCGATTCTTTGTGGTCTCGTGACTTATTATTCAACGAAAAAGATGCAGGCTGTTACAAAAATGAGTCTTGAGAAAATGACACAAATTTTCCGTAAGAAGGTGATTGTAAGATGATGATTGAAGCGTCGAAACAAAGATTACTGAAAATCGGTATTGTTCTCGTTGTATTAGGTAGTATGATTGCGATTCTTGGTTTTTCAATGAGCCGTTCAAACCGGGAAACTTTGCACGAAATGGGTCATTATAAATGGTACCGCACGATTTATGTAGATCCAGAATATCTGATTGATTCGTTTTTTATAGATTAAAAAAGGCATGCGCTCGTCAACAAAGTGAGGGGCGCATGCCTTTTTCTTAAGAATCTCTTGCTTCTGTTTTTTTGATTGCAGATAAAAGGCTTTGGAAGAAGAAAAAGAGTCCAATCGTTAAAATGATATGACCTAACCCAGCCATGCCACTAATTGCCGCGTGGTCTGCTTTACCTAGAACTTGCATAATTCCATGAATAACCATCATCAAGACAGTTAAGCCGAATCCGCTGTTGTAAAAGATATAAAACTTCTTGAAATTTTTTTCTTCGGATAAGTGAAAAGCGTGGTCAAGTAGTAAGACAATCAAGAAGAAAAACATTCCTAAGATTAATAAATGCGTGTGCAGGACACTGAGTTGCGTAAATCCACGAAAGTCATTCATTTTGGTAAATTCACGATAAAATACACCCGAAATCAATCCGATAATGGCATAAGTCATGCTTGCTCTTGCTAATTTGTTCATTGTACATCATCCTCTTTCTTTTTGTGTAGTATTCCTTGTGTCAACCACTTCACGCGATAATCAAAATCAGTCAAAAACTCCTCTGTCGTCCAATCGTTAATAATCCAATTCGTGAGTGAATCAACGACCATTTCGATGAGAAAGAAAAATAAATGGTCCGCTTCTTCATTTGAGTGCGTCTGATAGTTGTTTTTTTCAAGCAATGCGAGCCATTGCTTTGCTTGAACAGAACTTTTCTTTTCACGCGAGCGTTTCATGGTTCTTTGATGATTGGTCCGCGTCAAGAGAACTAAGCCTTTCCAATCAGTTGACTGGCGATCGAGCTGGGTGCACCAGACAAAGTATTGACGAATACCAAGGAAAAAATTCGAATCGGCTTGCTGGACAAAATCGAAAATATCACGGTGAATCATGGCAGAATATTTTTTGACGATATAGGTATGTGCGTCTGTTAAATCTTCAAAGTATTTATAAAAAGCACCACGAGACATCGCCATTTGCTTAACAATTTCAGAAACATTGACTTGGCTAAGGTGTTGTTCGAAAAATACATTGAGTAAAATATCATCGATTCGTGCTTGTCGCTCGCTTGATAAATTCAAAAAAGTTTCTTTAGGCATCCAGATTTTCCTCCTGTTTTGATTTTTTTCGCTAGTTACAAACAAGGTAGTGACACTTTGTCACTTTTATAAAATAGCATATGAGAAGCAAAAAGTCGAAGAAATTGCTTCGTTGTTAGCTTAAAAAGAAGGGGAAAGTAAGAGTAAAAATCGATAAATGACGATGTGCATGGGAAGAGGGAGTAGTGTATGAGAAGCGTAAGCCTCTTCAATAATATTTTTCTAATTTCTAGTAGGAATTGGTTGTCAACACACCTTTTTTCTGTTTGAATAGGACAAGAGCATTTCTTTTGTTTCCAATATAGATGAGGGGTATGTGAAAAAATGACAAAGAAAATTGGTTTTGATCCAAAAAAATATATCGAAGAGCAATCGAAATATATTTTAGAACGAGTGAACCATTACGATAAGTTGTACCTTGAATTTGGAGGTAAGTTGATTGGCGATATGCACGCGAAACGTGTCTTACCGGGATTTGATCAAGATGCTAAAATTAAACTATTACATAAATTAAAAGATCAGACAGAAATCATTATTTGTGTCTATGCAGGGGATATCGAACGAAATAAAATTCGGGGTGATTATGGGATTACCTACGATATGGATATTATGCGACTAATCGATGAACTCAGTGATTATGAGTTAGTGGTGAACAGTGTCGTTATTACTAGATATAACGGACAACCTTCAACGAAAATTTTTATTAATAAATTAGAACAACGGGGGATGAAAGTCTACACTCATCGCGAAATCGAAGGCTATCCTGTCAATGTGGATCAAATCGTCAGCGATGAAGGCTTTGGTCAAAATGACTATATTCCAACAACGAAACCCATCGTTGTTGTGACGGGTCCTGGTGCAGGAAGTGGGAAGTTGGCGACTTGTTTAAATCAACTGTATCACGAGAGTCGTTATGGTCATACAGGAGGCTATTCCAAGTTTGAGACCTTCCCTGTTTGGAATATTCCGTTAAAACATCCTTTAAATATTGCCTATGAAGCAGCGACGGTTGATTTAAAAGACGTCAATATGATCGATTCTTTCCATTATGATTATTATGGAGAAGTGGCAGTGAATTATAATCGTGACATCGAAACCTTCCCGATTATTAAGCGTACAATTGAAAGAATTACTGGACGTGAGGCAGAATTTCATTCACCAACGGATATGGGAGTGAATCGAATTGGTTTTGGAATTATTGATGACGCAGTGGTTCAGGAAGCGTCAAAACAAGAAATCATTCGTCGCTATTTTGAAACCGAAAGCAATTATAAAAAAGGGCTAACAGATATTGAACCTTTAAATCGGATGCAAATCATTATGGAGGAGCTTGATTTACGACCGGAAAATCGTGTCTGTGTATTGCCAGCTAGAGAATATTCTGAGCGTTTGAAACAGCGAGAAGACTGGGATCAAGAATTTACCCCACCTGTGATGGCTTTAGAGCTGACGGATGGTCAAATTATTACAGGGCGTGGTTCAGAATTAATGGATGCCAGTGCTTCAGCTGTCTTAAATGCGATTAAATTCATGGCGAATATTAGTGATGATATTTTATTACTCTCGCCAAATATTTTAGAGCCGATTCAAAAATTAAAAGCCGACGAGCTCTCAGGTCGGATAACTTCATTAAATATCTCAGAAATTTTAATCGCCTTATCGATTAGCGCAGTGACGAATCCAACGGCGCAACTTGCCTATAGCAAGCTGGGGCAGTTAAAGGATACCCAAGCCCATTCAACGGTGATTTTAAATAAAGATGATGAACAAGTGTTAAGAAGTTTAGGTATCTCCTTTACCTGTGATCCAAACTTCCCATCGAAAAATCTCTTTTACGTCTAATAAAGAAGCCATCCTCTCAAGGTCTTTTGACTGTGGGAGGATGGCTTTTTTAAGTGAAATAATAGAAAAGACTTAGACTAAGAAGGATTTGGAAAAAGATGATGAACGGAATACCGTATTTAAAGGCTCTCTTATTTGTTTTATGATGGAAAAGTCGGCCTCCTAGTAAAATACCAATTGAACCACCAAAGAATGCGACGGTAAATAACGTTTTCTCAGGAATTCGCCACTGTTTTTTCAAGGCCTTTTGCTTATCCTGATACATTAAAGAAATAGAGAAAAGGTTGATCACAATCAAGTAACTGAGCATGATGGAAAAGGGTGTCAAAAAATCGCCTCTTTCTTTAAAAGTAAAATGCCACTAAGGGGCCCCTTTATTATAACGGGGCATTGCTTTAATTGAAAGTTTAGAGTCCATGTTTTTTCTAGGTTTCTCTAATTTTTCCTTAAGCCGCTTTGTATAGGGAAGAACTTTTGATAAAATAAAGGTTTGAATGAGGTACGAACTAGATTAATAGGAGGAAACGATGAAAAAAGGTACGAAAGATTGGCTATTACGTTTTGTTAAAGGCATGTTTATCGGCTCTGGCTTTATTTTACCAGGAGTGAGTGGGGGCGCCCTCGCGGCAATTTTTGGAATTTATGAACGAATTATTTCATTTTTAGCTCATCTTACCAAGAATTTTAAAGAAAATGTTCTTTTCTTTCTCCCGATTGGTTTAGGTGGGATAACAGGGATTTTTCTTTTATCTTTTGGGGTTAGTTTTTTATTAGGTACCTATGAAGTGATGATGATGTGGTTTTTTGTGGGCTGCATTGTGGGAACCATTCCAGCTCTTTGGAAAGAAGCAGGAAAAGAAGGTCGATCGAATCGGGACTTGATTATTTTAGCCGTTAGTTTTATTGTTGGTTATTTATTCTTATGGCAAGGTTCATCCTTATTTTCAGAAGTACAACAAAACTTCCTAACCTGGATGATTGCCGGTGGTTTGATTGGTCTAGGGATGATTGTACCAGGCTTAAGTCCATCCAACTTCTTAATTTATATGGGGATGTACAAGGCGATGTCTGATGGGATTAAAGCGTTGAACTTTCAAGTGATTTTACCAATTGGGATTGGTGGCGTTGTCACAGTCCTAGGGTTATCAAAGTTGATGGATTTTATTTTTAGCAAGGCTTATGCCCAGTTGTTTCACTTTATCTTAGGGATTGTCTTTGCTTCAACGGTGATGATTATTCCCACGAACGACACCGAATTCACGGGAATACATTACGCTGCCTCTGTCCTTTTATTGTTAGCTGGAACGGCTTTAGGTGCTTGGATGAGTCGCTTAGAAGAAAAATACAAATAGAAAAATCGGTGAGTGGAAATTCACCGATTTTTTTCAGATTACAAAGAAAGCTAGCTTCTCTCTCTGTCTTTTGATAAAATAAAAAGAATTGAAAATTAAAGGAGTTAAAAAAAATGTTAGAAACCGTTTTATCTTTTTTTCAGTCCTTCCTCGATCCTAAAGTCACTGTGTTTGTGATTTCACTTTTACCGATTTTAGAACTACGGGGCGGGTTAATTGCGGCCAGTTTATTAGGTGTACCTTGGCAAGTCGCGGCACCGATTGCCGTGATTGGGAATATGTTACCAGTGCCCTTCATTATCTTTTTTATTGAAACCATTTTAAATTTCCTTTCTGTCCGTGGACCGATTCAGAAATTAGCCAGTAAAATGATTGAAAAAGGACGTAGTGGTGGCGAGCAAATGTTAGCGAAGTATCCGAACCGTTTAATGATTGGGTTGTTTTTATTTGTCGCTATTCCACTTCCGGGAACCGGCGCATGGACCGGCTCATTGATTGCTGCGTTGTTAGGTTTACCACCTAAAAAATCAGTGGTCCCAATTGCTTTGGGGATTTTAACAGCATGTGTGATTATGTTGATTTTAACTTACTATATTCCAGGTTTATTCGGTTTTAAATAAAAAAAAAAACGAACGTCCATGATATGCTCCTCTCATCGTAGACACTAGAAAAAAATTCTAGTCTATGATGAGGGGCGTTTTTTTATTGGAATCATTCTTTTTTCTGTCTGTTTTTAACAAGGAAAAGATTAAATATATATTTTTTTATATAAAGTGTTGACCAAAATATCTTTTGATTGTATAATCTAATTGTAAATAAATGTGAATTTACGCACAAAGATTCAATGCATTTGCTTTTTTATCCTATAAAAGAAGTTTGGTGAATCCTTTTTATTTGAAGGCAAGGATAGCAAGTTTATTTTACCATTTGATGGAAAGAAACAAGGATTTGCTTTTTTTAAAAAGCTTCAAAAAAGAAGAAAAGCTTTGTTTTTAAAGTGAAATTTAGTGAATGTCGTGAGGTTTATAACATAAAAGAGGGATGACATGAGGCAAGAAACACAGCAAGTTCGTTTGATGGGAACAATTATCGACTTAAGCATTGAACACGAAAATCCAGGGCCTATTTTAATAGAAGCGATTCAACGACTCAAACGTTATGAAAAGCGCTTTAGTGCCAATGATGTGACTTCAGAATTAATGGCCATCAATCAAGCTGCTGGAAAAACAGCAGTTGTGGTTCATCCAGAATTATTTGAGTTAATTCAGATTGGAAAAACGCATAGTTGTGCGCAGCAAAGTCATTTGAATATTGCCATCGGTCCGTTAGTACAAACCTGGCGCATTGGTTTTTCAGATGCTAGGGTACCAACAGAAGCAGAAATTCAACACTTGCTTGCCATAACGGATCCCCGGAAAATCATTTTAGATCAAGAAGCACGGACTGTTTACTTGAAAAAAGCAGGGATGTTACTTGACTTGGGCTGTTTAGCGAAAGGCTTTATTGCCGAATTGCTGATTACTTATTTAAAAGAAGTTGGTGTCAAATCGGCTTTACTTAACTTAGGTGGGAATCTCGTTACTTTTGGACCTTCGCCGAAACACTCAGATCAATATTGGCGAATTGGTATTCAAAATCCAATCAAAGAACGCAAACAATCCTTGATTGTGTTAAAGACTAAAAATCAATCGGTGGTTACTTCAGGTATTTACGAAAGAAGCTTAATGCACGATTCACAGCAATACCATCATATTTTGAATCCGAAAACAGGCTATCCGATTCAAACAGAGGTCGTGAGTCTTACCATTCTTTCGTCAAATTCATGTGATGGAGAAATTTGGACGACTCGTTTATTTGGAAAAAAACCGCAAGAAATTTTAGAAATTGTGGCAACACTTCCTGAAATTTATGCGTTTATGATTACCAACACAGGGGAAACCTATTATTCAAAAGAGTTGGAAAATCTTATTTGTTAAAAAAGAAAAATCGAGAGGAAGATTTATATGAAGAAAATTATCGGATTAGTTGGAACGAACTCTGATCAATCAACAAACCGGACGTTATTACAATTTATGGCGAAGCATTTTGGCCAAGAGGCTGAGATTGAGTTAATGGAAATCAAAGCAGTACCGATGTTTAACAAACCTGAAGACATGACTGTACCAGCGATTGTGAAAGAAATGGCAGCAAAAATTGAAGCGGCTGACGGCGTGATTATTAGTACACCGGAATATGACCATGCGGTAACAGCGGCATTAATGAACGCATTAAGTTGGTTGTCTTATGGTATTTATCCGTTTGTTGATAAACCGGTAATGATTACAGGAGCTTCTTATGGTACGTTAGGTTCATCTAGAGCACAAGCCCACTTACGCCAAATTTTAAATGCGCCCGAATTAAAGGCTCGAATCATGCCAAGTTCTGAATTCTTACTTGGTCATTCTTTACAAGCTTTTGATGCTGAAGGAAATCTAAAAGACGCCGAGCAAGTGCAACAACTCGAAGGATTATTTGCTGATTTCACGACCTTTATGGAAATCATGAAGCAATTAAACCATGCACATGAAGCAAATAAAAAGGCTGCAGCCAACTTCTCATGGGAAGAAAATAAATAAGAATAGGGGAACGAAAAAATGAAATTAGTCGGAATCGTAGGATCAAACGCAGAGTTTTCGTATAATCGTTTATTATTACAATACATCGCGAAAAAGTATAAAAACCTCTTTACTTTAGAAGTTTTAGAAATTAAAGACTTACCATTATTTAATCAAAGTGACGACCAAACGAATAGCCCAGAAGTTCAATACATCAATCAAAAAATTAAAATGGCGGATGGTGTGATTATTGCAACGCCAGAACACAATCATACAATTCCTGCTGCTTTAAAGAGTGCATTAGAATGGTTGTCGTTTAACATACATCCTCTCGAAAACAAACCAGTGATGATTGTTGGCGCGTCTTATTACAACCAAGGCTCATCAAGGGCACAATTACACTTGCGTCAAATTCTAGATGCACCAGGTGTGAATGCCATTGTGATGCCAGGAAATGAGTTCTTATTAGGCAATGTCAAACAAGCTTTTGATGAGCAGCACAATCTAAAAGAAAAACGGACGATTGATTTTTTAAAAGTTTGTTTGGAAAAATTTGTTAAATTTGTTGATATGGTTGCTGTGATGCAAGCGCCAAAACCACCATTACCAGCAGAAGATCTTCATGCAACAGGTAAGGTTGAGACGACGGTTGAAGGGATTGAGATGGCAGCAGAAGATTGGTTAGAACAAGCTGCTGAAAAAACACAAGCCGCGCAAGGTAGCGATTACGTAAAATTAGATCGCGGGTTGCTAACGGTTGATCAATTAAACTACTTCCTTTCTTCAATGCCAATGGAATTAACCTATGCAGACCATAACAATCAATTTTTATACTACAATCAAACCCAAGATGCTGCAGAGATGCTTGCTTCACGCGTTCCTGGACAAGTGGGGAATTCATTAGCAGATTGCCATCCTGAGTTTGCATTAAAAAATGTCGAATGGGTCATTCAACAACTACGCTCTGGTGCAACAGACGTGGTTCGGGTGCACGTACCAAAAGATGTGCCTGAAAAGTACATTGTCCATAATTATCAAGCGATGCACGATGAGCAAGGCAATTATGTCGGTATTAATGAATACATTTGGGACTTAAAACCGACAATCGAATGGTATTTACAACAAACGGGCCAAGAACTTGTAGGTGGAAAAGAAGCAGATGCCGTTTCTGGCGCTTCGGAAAATGCAGGAGATGGCGAAGCTGACGGCGTATCTGGCGCATCAATTAAAGATTAGATGATAAAAAGCAGATAGAGAAAACAAATCTCTATCTGCTTTTTTAAAAGGATGCTATGATAGGAGCAGCGGAAAGGATGAATGGTATTGAAAAGAATTCTTTTTCTTTTTTTAGGATGTGTGACATTTACATTAGGAACAATTGGTATTTTTCTCCCCTTTTTACCTACAACGGGTTTTTATTTAGCAACAAGTTATTTATGGTTGCGTAGTTCGGATAAGTTGTATCAACGTTTTATACATTCGAAGTACTATCAAATGTATATTGTTGATCTTTTAATTAAGAAAAACATTTCTACTAAAGGCATGGTGAAGATGTTTGTGATGATGGGCATTGTTTTTGCTTTATCCATTATTATGGTTCCGATGCTTTACTTGAAATGGCTCTTAGGTTTTATTTATTTTGCCCATGTGGTTGGCCTGACTTGGTATTTCAAGATTCATCCCCAAAAAATAAAATTAGAACAAACAAAAAAAGATTTGGAAAATTCTTAAAAAGAATCTTCCAAGTCTTTTTTATTAGTCTGTGAAGTTATCGAAGTAACCTTGGATGTAAACCATTGGTGTGCCTTTGTCTCCACTACCGGATGTTAAATCAGATAAGGAACCAATTAAATCGGTTAATTTACGTGGCGTTGTACCTTGGGCTTCCATTTTTCCAACAAGATCTTCTTGTTTATTTTTAATGTGTTCAGAAATGGCAGTTTTTAATGCTTCTCCTTTTAAGTGTGAGAAGTTATTATCTGCTAAGTATTTGAGTTTGATTTCATTAGGAACGCCATCTAAACCACTTGTATAGCCTGGAGAAACGACTGGATCAGCCAGTTCCCAAATTTGGCCCACTGGGTCTTTGAAGGCCCCGTCACCATACACCATGACTTCAACTGTTTTCCCTGTGGCTTCTTTGAGTTTTGCTTGGATCGAATCCACAATTGGCTGACAGTTATTGGGGAAGAGTTTTACGCTATCGTCGGTAGCCTTATTGGAACCAAGTAGTCCATAAGCTTCATTGAAGCCACTTCCGTCAACGGAAGCAGTTAAAATATCGTCTAGACCATAAATCGTTTCACCACCATTGGCTTTTAAAATCCGTTTGGTGCGGAAGCGCGAGTGGATATCACAAGTGAGGACGTCCTTTGTATAATCTAAAATGGTTTTCGCGTTGTTAGAGAAGATGACTTCGCAGGTTGCGCCTTCCTCAGCAACGATGGATTTGTAGTATTCAATATAGTCAACACCTGTAAAAGCATGTTCAACCATTCCAAAATGTTCCCGGAAATCTTTTTCGGATAAGACATCGGTCCAAGGGTTAATGCCTTTGTTGTCTAAATCTTCAATATCGACTAAGTGATTCCCTACTTCATCCGATGGGTAGCTTAACATTAAAATAATTTTTTTTGAACCACGAGCAATTCCTTGCAGAATTGATGAGAAGCGGTTACGGCTTAAAATCGGAAAGATGACACCAACCGTTCCTTTTTCAAATTTGGCTTTAACGTCTTTTGCTATGGCATCAATGCTTGCGTAGTTTCCTTGAGCACGGGCAACAATTGATTCCGTGAGTGAAATAATGTCACGATCTTCAATCGTATAACCTTCTGCTTTTGCAGCTTCCAGCACCGTATCGACTGTAATTTGTTCGATATCGTCACCTTCGTTAATAATCGGGCTACGAAGCCCACGTACGACCGTTCCAACAGCTCTTGTCAAAATGAATCTCTCCTCTAATTGAGTTAATTTTTTTATTGGCATTCATTACTTATTTACTATATCATAAACTAGTGGTATAAATAAAATTAATGTTAGTAATATCAGCGATAAGGAGAACTAATATGATAGGGAACTTAGATTTATATCGGATTTTTAACGTTGTCAGCCAAAATCAAAGTTTTTCGCAAGCCGCACAAGAATTATATATGACGCAATCTGCAGTAAGTCAAGCCATTGGAAAGCTAGAAAAAGAACTGGATTTACAACTTTTTTATCGGACTTCCAAAGGGGTCATTTTAACAAATGAGGGGAAGATGCTCAATGAGCACATTCACTCCGCACTGGGAATGATTCAAGTCGGAGAAGAAAAATTACTTGAATTTAAAACGCTGGAAGCCGGACATTTGCGTATTGGTGTAGGTGACACCATTTCACGTTACTATCTACTGCCTTATTTAGAAGCCTTTCATGAAAAGTATCCCGGGATTAAACTGACGATTTTAAATGGGACGACGCCTGAAATCACGGGATTCATTAAATCAGGGAAAGTCGATTTAGGGGTTTGCAATCTTCCAATCAAAGATGATCATTTAGAAGTTGTTCCTTGTTTAGCAGTTCAAGATACCTTTGTTTGTGGGGAACAATTTTCCAATTTAGCGGCTGAAAAAATTACAATTGACACGCTACTCGAACAACCCTTAATTTTCCTAGAAGACAAATCCAATTCACGACGATATGTTGAAGCTTACTTTACAAAAAAAGGCTATACACTTTCACCGGATTTTGAGTTAGGCTCGCATGATCTTGTGTTAGATTTTGCGAAAATCAATTTAGGCGTGGCCTGTGTGATTCGTGAATTTTCACAACATTATTTAAAAAATCAAGAAGTCTTTGAAGTGCAATTAACCGAGAGCTTGCCAAAGAGACAAATTGGCATTTGTTATTTAAAAAATGTTTCACTTTCGCAAGCGGTGAAACGGTTTATTGAGAGGATTCAAGCCATCAACTAAATCGAGGCTTAAACAGACAACATTCGTCGCCTCATTGACAAAAAAAGGCGCACCAAGCGAAAGTGGTATGATACAATAGGAAAAAGAGAATGGATTGGAGGACCTGTATGGATATTCAACGGTTTGTAGCAACTAGAAAAGCCTTAGGATATTCTCAAAAAGAATTAAGCGAAGGAATTTGTACTCAAACAACTTTAAGTCGCTTCGAAAATAATGGTCAAATTCCAACGGTGAAAATATTGATTCAACTATGCAATCGCTTGAACTTAGGCCTAGGTGAATTATTTCCAGAAGTTGGCGTCGAAGAAAGTGAACTGAATCGGCAGTTGGCAAAGGCGGAATTTAACTTTATTTTACGAGAATATCAAAAAACAGAATCGATCTTAACGAAAATTGATAGTGAATTATTAACAGAGCAAAGACAACATTGGCATTACGATTATTTAAAAGGGTATGTTATCGCATTACAAAACGGTTCGACTGCCGATGCTTCCTTTTATTTTAATCGAATCATCGCAGAAGCGCCCACAGAAGAAATGGAAATCTTCGTATTACTCGCCTATACAGGGATGGGAATTCTTTATGAGAATTTAGGTGAAATTGCTAAAGCAGAATACTTTTTTAATAAGGCGGTCACCGATGTCTATCGTTATCCAATTAAAGAAACAACCGACATTTGGCGCTTGTTAAATATCTTGTATTATTGCGGCACTTTTTACGCCAATAATGAAGACTATCAAACGAGTGATGCGTTACTTGAACATGGGGTAGCGATTTGTTCAGACAACCATGTGACTTATTATTTAGCGCGCATGACTTTCCAGTTAGCCAAAAATGCGGTCGCACAAAATAAAAGCCCAGAAGCAATTATCGATCTCTATTATGGAACAAAAGCCTATGCAAAGATCAATAAGAATATGATAGAATTACGAGCGCTGGAAGCCTTTAAGCAACAATTACTCGAGCGAGAAGATTTTAAGCACATCACACTCTATTAGCAATCGTAAAAAGGGAACAAGGAATCTGAAAAGAATCGAAACGTTCTCTTTTTTTTATGTTCTTTTATCTGGAAATGAATCTGCTATACTAGGAAAGGGAAAAGAATTTAGGAGGATATAAAAAGTGAAACGACGAATACAAAAATACAAGCATTTATTACTGTTCATTCTTTTATTTTTAGGGTGGACGAGTGTTGTCCATGCGGAAGAACCAGCCCCGTCCATGATGGAACTGATTGAAGCGGCTGGTTATCAAGTGAGCGAAAGTGATCGCCCAGCTTCAGTCGTCCTAATTGATGGCAATACGGGGAAATATTTATGGGGAGAAAACCCAGATTTCACGCATAATCCCGCAAGTGTGATGAAATTAATGACCTTGTATATGGTCTATGAAGCGATGGCTGAAGGGAAATTTGATTTAGAGACAACGATTGTGGGGACCGATCGCTATCAAGGCATTTCGCAAATTTATGCTTTGAGTAATTCACCAATTGTGACGGGCGTTGCTTATCCAGTGAAAGAATTAATTCCAATGGTACTTGTACCTTCATCGAATGTTGCGACATTGATGTTGGCTGACTTGGTCGAACCAGACCCCGTCCTTTTTTTACAAAAAATGAATGAAAAAGCGCAAGCATTAGGAATGAACCAAACGCAGATTTACAATGCGACGGGGGCTCAAATTTCAGCTTTTCAGGAATTGTATGTTCCAGCTGAAATTGACGGGAGTGGCCTAAGCCCATGGGAAGATAACGCCACGACAGCAAGAGATTTAGCTGTTTTGGTTTATCATTTACTACAAAACTATCCAGAAATATTAGCATACACGGCAACGCCTCAATACACCGTGATGCAAGGGACGCCTTATGAAGCGACTTTCGATAGTTATAATTATTCTTTAACAGGCTTACGTCATGAATATGAAGGGGTTGATGGCCTGAAGACTGGTTCCAGTGGTTCGGGTGGTTTTAATATCGCAATCACCGCTCAACGTGAAGAGTTTCGCTTGATTGCCATTGTTTTAGGTGTCGGTGACTGGGCCAATCAAGAAGGTGAGTATCTACGTCATCCCTTTGCGAATGCAGCATTAACCTATGGCTTTGAACATTTTGAATATCGTGAGCTTTTAAATGCGGGAGAACAAGAAATAAATGGAGAGAATCTGCTTGTTGAAGCGCCACTGTGGGATACTGTAGAAAAAGGGCAAACGCTCGCCTTTCAAGTGGAAGAAAATCAAATTGGACTACAAGAATCCTTGCCTCGGGTGGCGGAAAATATCGCGCCAAAATCAGTGGCAGTCACACCTGTGAACTTGTCAACCAAAGTAATGAAAAGTGTAGCGGATAAGGTGCCATCTTCCTTTTTCGAGCGTTTGGAAGGACGTTTCTCATTCGGTAAGGGGCTGCAAGTTGGCTGGTTCTTTCTAGCCGGTGGATTACTTCTCTTATTGTTTTTAAATCTTCGAACAAGGAGCAGACGTCGTCAAGCGCGTCGCAACCGTGGAAGAAAATAAGGCGAAAAGTAGGGGGTGAAAGAGGAGAAATCTTTCATCCCTTATTTTCTCATGTTATCCCAATGTGATTTTAAATGAATTCATGTATAATATTCAAGTTGAATCGCTGTTTACTTATAAATATTAATGGAAGGAAGATTGAAGTGAACGATAAAAAAGCAACAAAAAAGGTCAAACGAGACTTTACAAAAATGAAAACCCCACATATCTATGTCATTATCTTTGGTGTGGTTCTTTTTTCTTGGCTCTTAACTTTTTTAGTACCTGCTGGAAAGTTTAGCACAGAAGAAATTGAATATGATAACGGAGAAGGTGGCGTGAGTACACGTACCGTGCTGCGACAAGATTCTTTCCGTTATGATTATGCGTTAGATAAAAAATTTGTTTTTGAACAATTAGAAAAAATCCAAGCGGAACCAGAGGAATTGGCGCGTTTGGACGTGCCAGAAGAAGGACTGGAGGAAATTTTAGCAGAAGGAAAAGCAAACCTTACGCAATCGAGGTTGGATGAAATTTCCTTAACCGACGATACCCTCTATGATTTATTCGGTATGGAAATTTATGATACGAGTAAAAAGCTGCATAAAACCGCAAGAGTCTGGGGAACAGAAGACACTGGTGGTTTTGGATTCTTGAATTTCGTCTTTGAGGGATTAACTTCAGGCGATAAATATGGTTCGGCAGTTGGAATTGCTGCATTGATTCTTGTTGTAGGTGGCGCTTTTGGAATTATTATGCGAACTGGGGCAATTGAAGCGGGAATTTTTGCTTTTATTTCTAAAACAAAAGGGTTAGAACGTTTGGCCTTGCCTCTATTATTCTTTGCTTTTTCTTTTGGTGGTGCGACTTTTGGGATGGCAGAAGAAGTGATTCCTTTTGCGATGATTATGGTGCCTTTTGTTATCGCCTTAGGGTATGATTCGATTGTCGCTGTGACGGTCACTTATGTGGCTTCACAAATTGGAAATGGAACGTCTTGGATGAGTCCGTTTAGTGTGGCGGTTGCCCAAGGAATTGCAGGGGTTCCTGTCCTTTCTGGTGCGACTTTCCGTCTAATCATGTGGTTTGTGATTACCGGGTTATCGGCAGCTTACTTGATGATTTATGCTGAACGTATTCGGAAAAACCCAGAAAAATCGTTGAGTTTTAAAACGGATAATTATTTCCGCGAACAGATGAAGAAGACGAGCGATGAAAACAAACCTTTTTTATTAGGACATAAACTGGTGTTAATTGAAATGTTTTTTGTTTTAATTTGGATTGTTTGGGGAGTGACGCAAAAAGGTTACTACATTCCAGAAATTGCGTCTCAATTTTTCGTGATGGGCTTAGCAGCAGGGATAACTGCTGTCATCTTTAAACTTGAAGGTATGAGCGTGAATGACGTGGCTTCTTCTTTCCAATCAGGCGTGGCGGATCTAGCTGGAACCGCGGTTGTGGTAGGAATGGCCAAAGGGATTCTCCTTGTCTTAGGCGGTGCAGATGCCAATGTTGCTTCCTCACTAAATACGATTTTATATAGTATCGGTAGTCTGTTAGTTGGAGCACCTGCTTGGTTAGGAGCATGGGTAATGTATATTTTCCAAAGTTTATTCAATTTGGTCGTGACTTCCAATTCTGGTCAAGCTGCTTTGACCATGCCAATTATGGCGCCATTAGCTGATTTAGTTGGTGTCTCTCGTCAAGTTGCCGTCTTAGCTTATCAATTAGGTGCAGGCTTCATGGATGCTTTTACTCCTGTTTCAGCCAGCTTAATCGGTGTCTTAGGTGTCGCACGAATCGAATGGGTCAAATGGGCGAAATTCCAGATCAAAATGCAAGGATTCTTGTTTGTTTTAGGGACCATATTCATTATGATTGCCATTGGCATTGGTTTGCAATAAAATAGAACAAGGTGCTGAGAGGTGAACCACTTCTCAGCTTTTTTATGGAAAGAAGGAAAGTAAATGAAAGTAATTCGTCAAGTGGAAGTTTATGCACCGGCGTTTTTAGGAACAATGGACGTTTTAATTGTCAATGATAAGATTGTCGCGATGGAAGAAGTACTTACTGGTGGTTTTTCAGAAGTCGGACTAGAAGAAGTGGATGGTCGCGGGCAAATTTTAACCCCTGGTTTTATTGATTGTCATTTCCACTTACTCGGTGGTGGTGGCGAGAATGGTTATCATAACCGCACGCCAGAAGTCACACTCAGTCAACTAACAACTGCTGGAGTGACAACCGTCGTCGGCTGTCTAGGGACAGATGGCGTTGGACGTGACATGGTGGCATTATTAAGTAAAGCCCATGGGTTAGAAACCGAAGGAATTACGACCTATGTTTATGACGGCTCCTATCGCTTACCGATTGAACCAGTCACGGATTCGATTATTAAAGATTTGTTGACGATTGATAAGATTATTGGGGTCGGAGAGATTGCGATTTCAGATCACCGCTCGTCACAACCGACCTTTGAAGAGTTTACTCGAATGGCAGCTGATGCCAGAGTTGGTGGCATGTTGTCAGGCAAAGCAGGAATTGTTAATGTACATTTGGGTGATGGCAAAGATCGTTTAAAATTAATCAATCAAACCTTAGAAAAAACGGAAATACCCATCACTCAATTTTTACCCACCCATGCCAATCGAACCGAGGCTGTTTTAGAAGCTTGCTTAGATTTTGCGAAACGTGGTGGCGTGATCGATTTTACTGGAAGTGAAAATCCTGATTTTTGGGAGAAAACCGATGGGGAGGTTCGTTTTAGTAAAGCTTTAAAACGGGTACTAGCAGAAGGGATTTCTCTTGATAATTTTACGATGACCTCTGATGGGCAAGGGAGCTTACCCTACTTTGATGAAAAGAATCAATTTCTTGGAATGGGTGTTGGCAGTTCAAAGTCATTACTTGTAGGAATCAAGGAGGCTGTCTTTAAAGAAGAAATACCTTTAGAAATTGCCTTAAGAGCCATTACTTGTAATCCAGCGAAAATCCTCAAATTAGAAAATAAAGGGACAGTGGCTGTTGGAAAAGATGCGGACCTCTGTTTATTAGACAAAGAAACATTGAATATTCGAACTGTTATTGCGAAAGGTCAAGTCATGGTCCAGGAAAAAGAAATAAAAGTCTGGGGAACCTTTGAACAACTTGGAAAATAATCTAAAAAAAATACATCTACTTTTGCTTAGTAGGTGTATTTTTTTGTTATTTTATTGCAGATCTTTATTTTTAAATATACGGAAATCTGAACATTCATCCACTTATTATGTATAAATATACAATTTATTCTTGATTTTAGAAAAAATATGCGTATAGTATACATTAACAACAAAAACAGGGGGAATGGAAATGGTTAAAGGAACAAATGAAATTAAGAAGGTCGTACTCGCTTATTCAGGAGGGCTTGATACATCAATTATGATTACTTGGTTAAAAGAAAATTATCACAACTGTGAAGTCATTGCGGTGACTGGAAACGTCGGTCAAGATTCTGAGCTAGAAGGATTAGAAGAAAAAGCGTTAAATACCGGTGCATCAAAACTCTACATTGAGGATTTACAAACGGAATTTGTGGAAGATTATATTTTTCCTTCCCTCAAAGCAGGAGCGGTTTATGAGAATGGCTATTTACTAGGTACGTCTTTTGCACGCCCGATTATTGGAAAACGTTTAGTAGAAATTGCGCTAGCTGAAGGTGCCGATGCCATTTGTCATGGTTGTACTGGAAAAGGCAATGATCAAGTACGTTTTGAATTAGCCGTGAAAGCTTTCGCACCGAACATGAAAATTATCGCCCCTTGGAGAACTTGGGAATTAAAGTCGCGGGAAGATGAGATTGCATATGCAGAAAAGCACAAGATTCCTTTGAAAATTACCAGAGAAACAAATTATTCAAAAGATATGAATTTATGGCACTTGTCTCATGAGGGATTGGATTTAGAAGATCCAGCCAATGAACCAAAATACGATCAAATTTTAGAATTGAGTGTGTCGCCAGAGCAAGCCCCTGACACACCAACGACTCTCACGCTGACTTTTGAAAAAGGCATTCCGGTTGCTTTGAATGGAGAAAAAATGGATGGGGTAACCCTCATTAAAACCCTCAATAAAATTGGTGGAGCGAACGGCATCGGGATCATCGATATTGTTGAAAATCGTTTAGTCGGAATGAAATCAAGAGGGGTCTATGAAACACCAGGTGGAACGATTTTATATCATGGACATCAAGCCTTAGAAACCCTTTGTTTAGATAAGGACACCCAACATTACAAACAAAGCATTGCCTTAAAATTTGCAGAACTTGTTTATAACGGTTTATGGTATACCCCTTTAAGAGAAGCTTTGAGTGCTTTTGTGGACGAAACACAAAAGACAGTGACAGGCGAAGTGAAGTTAAAATTATACAAAGGGAACATTACCAATGTCAGCCTGACTTCGCCGCATTCTTTATATAGTGAAGAATTTGCTTCATTTGGCGAAGATGATGTTTACGATCATCAAGATGCAGAAGGCTTTATTAATTTATTCGGGTTACCAATTACGGTGCAAGCATTATTAGATGGAAAAGGTGGCAAGTAATGGCAAAACTTTGGGCAGGACGTTTTAAAAAAGAAGTCGACACGCAAGTCAATGATTTTAATAGTTCCATTCGATTTGATTTTCGAATGTATCAACAAGACATTCAAGGAAGTATGGCCCATGCGACAATGCTCGGTGAACAAGGGATTATTCCCCTTGAAGAAGCGGAAAAAATCATCATCGGTCTGGAAGAAATTTTAGTTGCAATTGAAAGTGGTGAATTGCCTTTCGATGAAGCAGCCGAAGACATCCACATGTTCATTGAAGCCGAACTCACGAAAAAACTCGGTGAAACAGGCAAACGACTGCATACGGCAAGAAGTCGAAATGACCAAGTGGCCCTAGATTTACGCTATTATCTAAAAACAGAAACCGAAGAATTGGTTGGTTTAACGAAAGACTTGATTCGTGTTTTTTGCGATTTAGCGAGTCAGCATACAGAAACAGTCATGAGTGGTTACACTCATTTACAGCGGGCGCAGCCGATTACTTTTGCCCACCACTTAATGGCTTATGTGCAAATGTTTTTTCGCGATGTGGCACGTTTGGAAGAAAGTCAAAATCGTCTTGATGTGATGCCTTTAGGCAGTGGCGCTTTAGCGGGGACGACTTATGGGATTGATCGTCAACGAGTGGCTGAAATCCTAGGGTTTTCAGCGGTGACTCAAAATAGCTTAGATGGGGTTTCTGACCGTGATTTCTGTATTGAATTAACTAGTGATTTAGCCATTTTAATGATGCACTTGTCACGTTTTTGTGAAGAAGTCATCCTTTGGTGTTCTTGGGAATTTAAATTTATTGAGTTAGACGATGCGTATGCGACGGGTTCGAGTATCATGCCTCAGAAAAAAAATCCAGATATTGCCGAACTCATTCGTGGGAAAACGGGGCGTGTGATTGGGGATCTCGTTGGACTGTTGACGATGATGAAAGGATTACCTTTGGCTTACAACAAAGACATGCAAGAAGACAAAGAAGCTGTCTTTGATGCCGTAGATACGGTCAAACTTTGCTTAAGCACCTTAGCCCCAATGGTTGAAACGATGACAGTCTTAAAAGAAAATATGCGGCAAGCAGCAGCGAAGGGATTTATTAATGCGACCGATTGTGCCGATTACTTAGTGAAAAAAGGCATGGCTTTTCGTGATGCGTATCAAATTACAGGAAAGTTGGTTGCTTTATGTATAGACCAGCAGACGATCTTAGAAACCCTTCCTCTGGCAGACTATCAACAATTCAGTGAATTATTTACGGAAGATATTTATCAAGCGATTGATTTAATTACTTGTGTAAATGAACGAAAAGTACTCGGAGGCCCTTCAAAAGTTGCAGTTGAGAAACAAATTCAAGAGGCATTGAAAAAATTATAAAAAAGGGGCGAAGTTTGGTGAAGAAAAAGGTGTATATCGATGGACAAGAAGGAACGACAGGATTAAAGATTGTTCAACGTTTAGAAAACCGTCCAGATTTAAAAATCATTAAAATCGCAGAAAATTTACGAAAAAATCGCGAGGAACGTCAGCGGTTAATGAATCAATCCGATTATGTTTTTTTGTGCTTACCAGATGAGGCGGCAAGAGAGGCCGTCTCCTTGATTGACAACGACAAGGTGAAAGTAATCGATGCATCCACCGCACATCGTACGCATCCAGATTGGGCCTACGGATTTCCAGAGTTATCAAAAAAACACCGAAAAAAAATTGAACAATCGAAAAGGGTGGCAGTGCCAGGCTGTTACGCAACAGGTTTTGCTGCTTTAGTCTATCCTTTGGTTGCTGTTGGGATTTTACCAAAAGATTATCCAGTGACTTGTCATGCCATCAGTGGTTATAGTGGCGGAGGCAAGCAAACGATTCAAGCTTACGAAAGTGCGGAAAGGCCGGCTGATTTTGATTCACCCAGACTTTATGCCTTAGAACAAAAACATAAACATTTAAAAGAAATGCAGGGAATTTCCAATTTGGTTTACCCGCCAATTTTCAATCCCAGTATCGGAGACTATTATCAAGGAATGACCGTTTCGATTCCTTTACATACACGACTACTAGGGGAAGAACGAAGCGCTGAAGAAATGCATCAATTGTTACAAAATTATTATCAAGATTCAGCCTTCATTCAAGTACAACCCTTTACGACCGATGGTTTTTTAGCAGCAAATGGCGTCGTCGAATCGAATCAACTAGAAATTTTTGTTTCCGGTCACCAGGAACAAACATTACTCGTTGCTCGTTTGGATAATTTAGGCAAAGGGGCATCTGGTGCGGCCGTTCAATGTCTGAATTTGATGATGGGAATTGACGAAAGAACATCGCTCATCGATTAAGGTGATGAAAAAAGGAGAGGAAAAGATTGTCAGTAAAAGAAATGAAATTAACAGAAGTCAGTGGTGGCGTTTGTGCAGCTGAAGGATTTTTCGCCTCAGGGGTTCATTGTGGGCTAAGAAAAAACAAACAAAAACCTGACTTGGCTTTTATTTATAGCGAACAGCGTTGTCCGGCTGCGGCTGTGTACACCCAAAATAAAGTTCAAGGAGCACCCATTCAGGTCACGAAAAAACATTTAACCGATCCTTATGCACAAGGAGTAATTATTAATAGTGGCAATGCCAATACTTGCAATCCTGATGGCGAACAAAAAGCAGTCGTGATGTGCGAAACCATTGCCCAAGAAGTGGGGATTGCCCCTTCAGATGTTTTGGTTGCTTCGACTGGGATTATTGGGGAATCACTTCCTGTCGATAAAATCGTCGCAGCTTGTCCCAAGTTAAAAGATCACTTAAGTCGTGAGGGAAATGCACAAGCAGCGACGGCTATTTTAACGACGGATACGTGTGAAAAAGAGTATGCAGTGGCTTTCGAATGGGAGAATCAAACGGTAAAAATTGGCGGAATTGCAAAAGGAAGTGGCATGATTCATCCAAACATGGCGACGATGCTTTGTTTTGTGACTACCGATCTGGCTATCGAACCGGCTGTCTTACAAACCGCTTTAAGCGAAGTGAGCGATGAAACGTTTAATATGATTTCGGTTGATGGCGATACTTCAACCAATGATATGGTTACGCTCTTAGCTTCTGGAAAAGTCGGGAATCCTCCCATTTCAACCGTGGATTCTCCGGGGTACACGCATTTTAAAACCGCTTTATATGATGTTTTAATGAATTTATCGAAAAAAATTGCGCAAGATGGCGAGGGTGCCTCAAAATTATTAGAATGCCAAGTCACAGGAGCCCAGACAAAAAAAACAGCCAAGGCTGTCGCGAAAAGTATTATTACTTCAAGCTTAGTCAAAAGTGCGATGTTTGGTCAAGATCCAAACTGGGGGAGAATTCTTTGCGCGATTGGCTATGCGGAAGGCGACTTTGACATTCAGCAAGTGAAAGTCGATTTGGCCTCGGTCCATGGACGAGCAACGGTTTGTTTACAGGGTGCGAGAGCGGATTTTGATTACGAAACGTTGGCAGAAATTTTAAAGGCAGAAACGATTTTGATTTTGGTTGATATCGGTACGGGTGCTTATAAAGCAACGGCTTGGGGCTGTGACTTAACTTATGATTATGTCAAAATCAATGCCGATTATCATACGTAAAAGTAAGGAGGTTCCCATGAGTAAAAGTGTTTCAGACGAATTGCGGGCAGAGATTTTAATGGATGCTTTGCCTTACATTCAAAAGTACAATGAGAAAATTGTCGTTGTCAAATATGGTGGCAATGCCATGACGAGTGACGTATTAAAAGATGCAGTCATGGCGGATATCGTTTTGCTATCTTTAATTGGGATTAAGGTCGTCTTAGTTCATGGCGGCGGCCCAGAAATTAATGAACAACTAAATAAAATCGGGAAAGAAAGCCGCTTTGTCAATGGCTTACGCTATACCGATCAAGAGACAATGGATGTCGTTCAAATGGTATTGGCCGGTAAAGTCAATAAGAACTTAGTCGCTCATCTTGAAAAAAGTGGTGGCAAGGCGCTGGGGTTATGCGGGATTGACGGCTCGATGATTCAAGCTGAAAAAAAAGTGAGCACCATCGATTTAGGTTTTGTTGGGACTGTTACAGGAGTCGATCCCCAACCGATTTTAAACGCGCTTGAACAAGGGTATATCCCTGTCGTTTCCACAATCGGCATTGGTGCAGACCGACAAACGTATAATATTAATGCGGATACAGCAGCCGCAAAAATTGCCGCAACCTTAAAGGCTGAGAATTTAATTTTAATGTCAGACATTAAAGGGGTCTTACAAAATAAAGAAGATGAAAACACGTTAATTCCTGCTGTACACGTAAGCGAGGTGCCACATTTAATTAAGCAAGGCATCATTAGCGACGGCATGATTCCTAAGATTGAATGTTGTGTCGAGGCGATTCGTCGCGGTGTGAAACGTTCAATTATTATCGATGGTCGAACCCCACACTCCATTTTGATTGAATTGCTGTCAAAAGAAGGAATTGGTACCATGTTTTCTTAAAAAAGGAGAGAGTTAATGAGTATTCAAGCACGCGCACAAAAATACATCATGAATACCTATGCTCGAAAAGAACCTTGTTTCGTGCGTGGGGAAGGAGCGACTTGTTTTGATGAAAAACAAAAAGCTTATATTGATTTTGGAAGTGGGATTGGCGTAAATGCCTTAGGTTATTGCGATAGGGATTGGCAGCAAGCCGTTGCTACTCAAAGTGCGACTTTACAGCATACATCCAATCTCTATTATACCGAACCGATGGTCAAAGTTGCGGAAACCCTCTGTAAGCGAAGTGGCTATGCAAAAGTTTTCTTTGGAAATTCAGGAGCGGAGGCGAATGAAGGAGCCATTAAATTGGCACGAAAATATAGCGCTGACCGTTATGGGGCAAAACAAAATCGGTCAAAAATCCTCAGTCTCGTGAACTCTTTTCATGGACGGACGATTACGACGCTGGCAGCTACGGGGCAAGCAGTTTTTCATCAGTCTTTTCACCCTTTTACGTCAGGATTTGATTATGTAGTAGCCAATGATTTTGAGGCTTTTTTGGAAAAAGCCGATGATTCTGTTTGTGCCGTCCTATTGGAGTTTGTTCAAGGGGAAGGAGGAGTCAATCCTTTAGATGCTGCTTATGTTCAAGAAGTCTTTCGTTATTGTCAGGCCCATGATATTTTAGTCATTGCGGATGAAGTACAAACAGGAATTGGCCGGACTGGAAAATTTTTAGCAAGTGAGCATTATCAGGTCCAACCAGATATTACGACTTTGGCCAAAGGACTCGGTGGTGGCTTGCCAATAGGCGCTTTTTTATGCAATCAAAAATTAGCAGATTGTTTTCAACCAGGAGATCATGGAACCACATTTGGTGGGAATCCAGTCGTTTGTGCCGGTGCACAAGTCGTACTTGACAAAGTTGACCAAATACTTTTAACTGCGGTATTAGAAAAAGAAATTTTTATCCGAAAATATTTGGCAGAAGCGCCGGAAATCGTACAAATTGATGGTCTTGGTTTAATGCTAGGAATTCAGTTGAAAACGAAACAAGCAAGTGTAATCCTTGAAAAATGTCTTGCGAAAGGCCTAATTCTTTTAACTGCGAAAGAAAAAATTCGTTTGCTACCGCCCTTAACTGTCAGCATAGAAGAATTAACGAAGGGACTAGAAATTTTACTTGAAGTGTTAAATGAAACGAAAGAAGGCGAACCTATATGAAGCACTTATTAAAACTCATAGACTTAAGCACAGAAGAAATCACAGAAATTTTAAACTTAGCCGATCAACTGAAGTATGAGAAGAAAAATAACATCGCCCATCCAAGATTGGCTGGAAAAACACTGGGCATGATTTTTCAAAAAGCCTCAACGCGGACACGTGTTTCTTTTGAAGTAGGCATGTATCAACTTGGCGGACACCCGTTATTTTTAAGCGCCAATGATTTGCAAATCGGACGTGGTGAGCCAACGGCAGATACGGCGCGCGTGATGTCTCGTTATTGTGATGGGATTATGATTCGAACGTTTGAACAAAGGGAAGTCGAAGAATTTGCCAAGTATAGCCGGATTCCAGTGATTAATGCCTTAA
Organism: Enterococcus sp. LJL98; assembly: GCF_054871745.1. Lineage (NCBI taxonomy): Bacteria > Bacillati > Bacillota > Bacilli > Lactobacillales > Enterococcaceae > Enterococcus > Enterococcus sp. LJL98. Next base: position 104,905 of record NZ_JBTXLU010000007.1, read on the forward strand.
CGGATTTCGCCCATCCTTGTCAAGTCTTAGCTGATTTATTAACGATTCGGGAACAAAAAGGGTCATTGGCTGGACTGAAGGTTTGTTTTATCGGCGATACGAATAACATGGCGAATTCATTGATTGTCGGTGCTTTAAAAGTCGGCATGCAATTTACCTTGGCTTCACCGACTGGCTATTCCTTACATCCGGAGATTGCCGCGTTCGTAAAAGACAACCCCCATTTTACCCAAACGGCAGATGTTCTAACGGCTGCTCAAGCGGCAGATGTCGTGATTACGGATGTCTGGGCTTCAATGGGAGATGAAGAAGAAGCTGAAAAACGCCAACAAGATTTTTCTGGCTATCAAATCAATCGTGAAGTGATGGCACAAGCGAACAAAGATGCGATTGTCTTGCATTGTTTACCTGCACACCGTGAAGAAGAAATCACGACTGAAATTTTTGAGCAATATGCGGAAGTGATTTTTGACGAAGCTGAGAATCGATTGCATGTCCAAAAAGCCATTTTAGTTAAATTAATGGAAGAGACCATTTAACAATATAAAAAACGTTCCAACGAATCGAAGGCAGACTGTGTATCTTCTTTCTCAGTTCAACTTTCGTCTAAATAGGAAGAAGGCGGTGATATTTGTCATGGCCTTTTTTGCTTTGGACACGCCTCTTTTTTCGAATCCTTCAACTTCAAGTGATGATGGCCGAACTTGTAAAAAAGCTGTCGTTTCTAGGGCGGTCAATTTATCCGCGCCCCAAGCAAAAGCAAGTTAAAATAAGAGGAGGAAAAAGGAAGAGGAGCGAAACGAGATGAAGGAGCAAACGACAGCTTCAACTTTTGATTTTAATTATATTATGAAAATTTGTTTGCTGTACGGTAAGATTTTACAAGAAAGCAATGCAAGCAATGAAATGATTGAAGCGAATATCCAAAAAATCGCTCGACATTTACATTTGGCGGATAATGAATTATCTACTTACAACGCCCAAACGAGTTTTACGATTATTAACCGTCATGATAATTCTGTGAAGATGATTCCAGTGAAGCATTCTGCTTATAATTTTGAAAAGTTGATGCGGGTGGACGACCTTCTGGATCAATTTTTAAATGATCAAATTCGTCCGGATGATTTTTTAAAATCCTTACATGACATTAATAAACATACTTACTCTTTTTCGAAGTGGACGCAGATTCTTAGTGCAGCAACAGTTAGCGGTTCCATGAATGTCATTATCAATGGATTAAATAGCGGGACAATCTATGCTTTTATTTTAGGTTTCATTGGTTACTGGTTTTATACATCGATGCAAAATCGAGTCGGGATTAAAATTTTTTCGATCTTAGCTTATTCGTCTTTTATTTGTTTATTAATCGTCTTTTTGTCACGTTTATCGATTGTGAAAGAACCTTATTCTATTCTTTTTAGTTGTATCATGCCTTTACTCACTGGCACGACTTTTGTCAATTCGATTAAAGCAATGATGAACGGGAATTTTATTACGGGCATGACACAAGCCATGGACGCGTTAAGTACTGCCTTAATGCTTGGTTTTCCAGCAGCTATTATTTTTTCAAGTTTATTATAAGGGGGAGACGAAATGGAGACGATGTTAATTAAACTTTTTTTTAGTTTTTTGGCCAGTTCTGCAACTTCTGTGCTTTATAATATGGAAAAAAAATTTATTTATTATTGTGGCATCTCAGGTATGTTTACGTGGGTCGTCAATTATTTTTTGACGAGCTTAAAAATGAGTGAAGCTTTGGCGGCTTTTATTGCATTAATCGCCTTAACTTTTTTAAGTCGGCTACTAAGTAAAATGACGAATATACCAAGTATGATTTTTAATATTTCTGGGATTATGCCAATTGTCCCAGGAGGCTTACTATTTAAAGCTTTTAATAATTTAACTGAGAAACATTATGAAGTGGCGCTGAATGATGGCACACAGGCTTTGTTAGTAGCGGCATCAATTGCCATGGGTTTTATCTTAAATGAAGTCCTGACCATTTATTTGTATTTACTGAAAGATAAAATTCATGAAGTAGGACCAGTTGTTAAAAAAAATGAAAAAGCTTGATAGAAATCAAGTTCAAGTTGTGGCCTTCTTGCTATACTGCAAGTAAAGAAAGAGGGGAAGACAATGATGCATTCAGAAACATTTGCCAATCAGGCACAATTGGATAAATTAACTCGGACAATCGAAAAGGTTCATGGTGCCAATCACCCAGAATTGATTGAAGTCCGCCAACTCTTTTTAGCGATGCAAGAAGAGCAAGCACAAACGAAAGAATATGAGGTGCGAATGGCTCGTTTACGCGAAGTGACGAATCATTACACGCCGCCAGCAGATGCTTGTCAAGCCTATCAAAGGACTTATCAGATGTTAAAAGAAATGGATGACAGATGCCAAAGTTAAAGCGGAAAAAGGTTCGAAAGCGTGACAGCGATTGCCCACCTTTCGAACCTTTTTTTACTTAAAAAGCTTGCGGATTTTCTGCTCGTAAATCTAGATGAGCCAGATAGCGCCAACGAGAAATCATAAAGAGCAAGAGTTGGAAAATAAAGTAAACGGCAATAATAATCAAGAAGTAATGCCAAAGATTGACTTCTGCTAACTGAACGATTCCCCAAAAGGCTACGGCTGAGTGAAGAGTCGCAATGCTCATGGGTAAAAAGTACATGGTTAAAAGCTGCCGCGTGATAATTTTGTGGCGCATCTTTGGTGTTAAGCCAATTTGATATAAACTCCGATGGAAACGGCCTTCTTTGTCTAAGTCACCAAAGAGACGGAAATAAAGAATCGAAGAAGCAAAGAGGAAGAAAACTCCACCGATTAGTAAGCCAATCATCAAGATAAACCCATTGGCTTGGCGCTTTTGTAAATATTGGCTATAGAGAGATTTTAAATTGAAAGCTTGAGTGTTAAAGATTTCATCCCACTTTTTACTATAAAGTTCAGGGTCCTTGTCGTATAGATCTGATGCGCTGAGCTCTTCCCTTGCTTTTTCGACTGCAGATGACCTTTGACTTAATTCAGTGACAATTTCCTTATTGACTTGACTCCCATCATTCCATCCTTTGTAGTCGATGAATTGGTAAGTATTGATATGAGTATAGTTATCTGGATTGAAGGCTAATAGTTTTGCTAAAAAGGCATCTGTCACAACAACGGTTTTTTGATAATCCATTAGTCGAAAAGAAGTAGCGACTTCACGGCTGGTCAATGTTTCATCGAAGCCTTCAACTTCAATTTTATTTACGCTACCGTCTTCTTCAATTCGTTGGGCATCGGCGAGATTGGCTGCTGGAATGAGAATTTCATTTTCTTTTGGGTGTAGTGGATCGAGCCCAAAAGCTTGTGCCACACGATTATAATCCGAAGCAGCTATCGCAGAAACGTATTCTCCGTATTCGGCTGTGCGATTTTCAATAAAATACTCAAATTGGTAAAGATTGAACGTTTCATAAACGGGATTGTAATTGGCTTTTTTTAGTTTTTCAACAATTTCTGCTCCAAGTTGTAAAATCGGTTGCTTGGCTTCACTGATTTGTGTCTGGTCATAGTTATTGTCAATGACAATTGCAACAGGCAAGCTGTTTCGCGTGTTGGCTTCCATGCTTCCTAGGCTGGCAGTCACAGAAACACCAACTAAAGCAACGGCTGCTGTACAAGTAATCAGTGCAAAAAAATTGGCATTTTCTTTCCCACGATAAGCACCAGTTGTCGTTAAAAGCAATCGTTTTCCTTGCCAGTATTTTGCACTTTTTTGTTTCCACAAATAATAGTAAATGCTGACTTGATGGAAGAAAAGGAACGTCGCAATAACGGTAAAGAAGACACAAGAAAGAAGAGCCAGTAATCCTGTTTGGTCAATCATTTTAACAAAAGAAACGAGGGAACCATAGCCCAGTCCGAGACTGATAAAGGCAAGCAAGACGAAGAATGGATTGGCTTTCGGTGTTTTTTCTGGCATGTCGTCACTCTTACCTAAAAGCGTCAAGTTCGCTGTTTCGATTTTTAAGGTTAAAAAGAAACTAACGAGGAGAAACAAAAGAAAATAGATCCCAACCGTTAGAAGAATCCCAAATGTAGGGAAATAAAAATTGAGACCTGTCGTCAAACTCAAAATATTTTGCACGATAATCAAAATCGCCTTCATAAAAAGAATCCCAATGGTAATCCCCGTGACAATCGCTCCAGTTCCGATGACCATGTTCTCGCCGAAGAGTAATTTTCGTAAATCTCTTGGTTTGATGCCTAACATAACATAGACGCTCAATTCTCGTTTTCTTGATTTTGAGAAAATTCCAAAAGAATACCATAAGAAAATAAAAGAAAGTGCGACGATGAGAACTTGACTGACACTCATCCCAATTTGCGCTAGTCGGGCGATTTCGCCACTACTTCCACCTAAACCATTTTTCAGTTGCGGATGAAAGTTTAAGATGGAAAAGAGAAAGAAGACGAAAACCGAAAAAGTACTGCTTAGGAAATAGCCACCATAAATTCGTGTCGACCGTAAGACGTTATTAGTAATCAGCTTGAAGAAGTTCATGGCTCCGACCTCCTAAGTGACTTAAAACGGTTAAGATTTTTTGATAAAATTCCTCTCGATTTTCTCCTAAATAAATCTCATTGTAGAAGCGACCATCTTTAATAAAAACCACCCGATGACAGTAACTTGCAGCAAAAGCATCATGAGTGACCATTAAAGTCGTGACTTGTCGCTCCAAGTTTAACTGACTCAGTAAACCCATGACGTCATCGGCTGCTTTTGAGTCTAGGTTTCCCGTTGGTTCATCCGCTAAAATTAGGGCAGGGTCATGAATCAATGCCCGACAAATTGCCACCCGCTGCATTTCGCCGCCAGAAAGTTGGTAAATACGTTTGTCTCTTAGCGCACTGATTCCAAGATCCACTAGTAACGCTTCCGCTTTTTTTAACATGATTTCTGGTTTTTCGCCATCTAGAGTTAAGGGGAGAACAATGTTTTCAATCACCGTTAAAGGAGCCAGTAAGTTGTATTGCTGAAAAACGAAGCCTAATTTGTGTCGACGAAAATCAGCCAAGCGGTTTTTATTATAAAGGTGAGGGTTCTCATTTTCTAATAAAACTTCTCCTGTCGTTGGTTGGTCTAAGGTGGCGATACAATTGAGCAAGGTTGTTTTTCCACTCCCAGAAGGGCCCATAATCGCAACCATTTCGCCTTTTTCAACCGTTAAATCAATGCCTTTTAGGACTTCAACGGTGACTTCACCCGTGTAGTTTTTGGTGAGTTGTTTAATGGATAATAATGACATGTTTGTTCCTCCTAATGTTTATCTTAACCTTAGTTTAGCAAGAAAAGTCGTCGGTACCTATGTGTTTAACTGACAAGAACCTTACAGAATTGTAAGAAAAGAAAAAATGTGACAGAAAGTCTGTCACATTCATTAGCAATTACAATGAACGAAGAATCGGCTGAAAGAGGAAGGTCACCGTAGTTCCCTGATTCGGAGTGGACTGGATATCAAAGGAAATCTCCAGATCCGTGGCTACTTGTTGGACTAAATAGAGGCCCATGCCTGTCGCTTCACCAAAATTTCGTCCGTTTTCTCCTGTGAAGAAAGCTTTGCGGACGCGAGGAAGATCGGCTGCGGGAATCCCAACGCCACCATCTTTGATTGACAGCCAAATCTGGTGGCCTTTTTTTCCTGCGGTAATTTCAATGGTCCCTTCCGGATAGGAATATTTTAAACTATTGGTTAAAATTTGTTCGATCATGAAAGCAAGCCATTTTTCATCGCTAATGACAAATAGATTTTCAGGAATCTGAACAGAGGGATAGATCTTACGTTGGATAAAAGCCGTCTTTTGGGTGCTGATGGCACTGGAGACCACATTTGTTAATGAAAGTTGCGTTAAAATAAAATCATTTTGAAAATGATTACTCAAACGAGCTTCATTTAAGGCAATGTTTAAACCGTTTTTTAATCGTTGGGTTTCTGTCAAAACAGCGAGCGCAGAAAGTTGCTGATTTTGTGCCATCATCTCTAAGACGCTAAGAGGTGTTTTCATTTGATGGACCCATAAGTTCATAAAGGTAATTTGTTGTTCTTGCCGTTTCGTTTGTTTCAAGAGTTGCTGTTCTTCTTTTTTACGTAAATCGTCAAATTGTTTTTGAATCTGTTGGCTAACGAGGCTACTGTCACCTGTGACTAATTGTGTCACTTGCCCAGATAAAAAACGATACAACTGTCGTTTCGAATAATAATCATAGGCAAAAAGTAAGAAAAATAAAAAGCTGCTTAAACCGAAAAAGTATAAAGATAGAAGCCATTGAATGGCACCACTTAGCCCCGTAATCAGAGCGACAAAAGCAACGATAGAAAGACAGCCAAAAAAAGGCCTCCAGTGGGTTTTAAGATAAAATTTCATTTAACTAACCTGCCAATCCATGAGATAGCCTTTGCCTCGCACGGTTAGGATGCAATTGATTAAACCTAAGTCTTCCAGTTTCTTGCGAAGGCGTCCCATATTCACAGAAAGAGTATTATCATCCACAAAACGCACATCATCCCAAAGTTTCATTAATAAAGTTTCTCGAGGAACGACTCTTGGTGTTTCTTCGATTAAGAGTTCCAATAATTCGCCTTCTTTTTTCGTCAGGAGTTCTTTTTGTTGATTGTAGTGGATTTCTAAACGTTCTGGGTAATAAATCAATTCATGAAAAATTACCGTACGTTCTTTTGTCATTGCATATTCGCCGTAGGCACGACGTAAGTGGCTTTTTATTTTCGCAAGTAACACTTCATTCACAAAAGGTTTGATTAAATAATCGTCGCCCCCATATTCCATGGCCATGACTTGATCCATGGGATGGTCTCGAGCGGATAAGAAAATAATGGGTACATTGGAATGTTTTCGAATCATTTTCGTCCAATAGAAACCATCAAAATAAGGTAAGTTAATATCCATTAAGACAAGATCGGGTTGGTTGTTTAAAAATTCTTGGTCTAAGTGTTGGAAGTCTTTTCCGACAATCACGTCAAATCCGTATTTATCAATCGTCTCACTCACGAGTTTCGCAAGAGCAAAGTCATCTTCAATTAGGAAAATCTTCATGCTTATTCCTCCTTGTTTTTGTGTGCATCCATGAGTTGTAAGTGTTCGTTAAAATTCTTTTATGCTCCATTTTATTTGAACCTCTCATGACTAAAGTCACGAGATTCTCGGCTTAAGCATAAAAGTTTGTCTAAAAGGAATCCATTCATGAATAAATTCCTTTCTAATGCCTCTCCTTCTTTATTGTACTCGTTTCGAATAGCGAAAGAAAGTAGTTTGACAAGTCCCTTAAAACTTGCTAAATTAATGAGTGAAAGAAAATGCAACCTAGTGAAATGGGGAAATTTTGTGAGTGTTACAGGTATCTAAATCATAAGTTGAATAGCTAAAAAAACTGTAGAATGCAGGTTTATTTGGCGTACTTATTAAGATACCTATCGAAAGAATGAAGAAACTTCTAAAACGATGGTGTAAACGATCGTTTTTTTGTGTTTTCTAGGTTGAACACAAGGGGAATCAGAGCAAACCTGTAGGTGTCTCTTTTTTTAAAAGGAAGGAAAGAGAAAAATGAACCAAACAACACTCAATAAATTACAATACAACCAAATCATCGAAAAAATAAAAGAAAAGGCGATCGGACAATATAGTCAAAAACTTATTGAAGATTGGTTGCCACAGACCCATTTAGCAACAGTGAAAAAGCGACAAGAAGAGACCAAGGAGGCACGTCTCATTTTAGACAGCCACCAACATGTCCCTTTTATGGGATTAAGTCGGATTACGGTACTCATGGAACAAGTCAAAAAAGGGCTAATTTTAACCCCCAATGATTTAATTGAATGCAGTGATTTCTTACGCAGTAGTCGACTGATTACTACTTTTTTTGAGAAAAATCAATACCAAACCCCCTTGCTTTATACGTATAGTCGTTATTTACCGCACTTAATTGAGATTGAAGAAGCGATTAATCAAAAAATTGCGCATCAAAAAATTATGGATACAGCTACGACTGCTTTAGCAAAAATCCGTCGAAGAAAAATCGAGATTCAAAAAGAAATTCAAGAAAAATTAATCAAGTTTATTCGTCACGGAAAAAACAAGGAAATGATTCAAGAAGGAATCATTGTTAAAAAAGGGGAACATTATACCATTCCGATTAAAGCCAGTTATAAAAATAAAGTCGCAGGGATGTTAATTGAAGAATCGAATCGGGGACAAACCGTTTTTATTGAACCCAGTGCGGTTTCAAAACTAAATGAACAGTTGAACGGCTTAAAGCTTGAAGAAACCATGGAAGAATATCAAATATTAGCAGAATTGACAGGCTATTTGGCTGAAAATGAAGTGGTGATTGAACAAGCGATTGAAACGATTACGGTGTTTGATTGTATTTTCGCTCGTGGGAAGTTCAGTCGTGAAATCGATGGGGTGACACCGATGATCAATAAAGAAGAGCGAATCAACATCGTTCATGGGCGCCATCCATTTTTACCGGGAGAAGCGGTACCTTTAAACTTTACTTTAGGTGAGGACTATCGAGGCTTAGTGATTACGGGTGCCAATGCCGGTGGGAAAACCGTCGTTTTGAAAACTGTCGGGCTTCTAACCTTAATGGCGATGCTAGGTTTGCAAGTTCCAGCGAAAGAAGGAACGGAACTCGCGATTTTCGATCAACTCTTCGTGGATATCGGGGATCAGCAAAATTTAGAAAATGCCTTGAGTACTTTTTCAGGTCATCTAAAAAACATTGGGGAAATGCTACCTAAAATCAAACGCCACACGCTCGTTTTATTTGATGAAATCGGCAGCGGTACGGAACCAAATGAAGGAGCGGCCTTAGCGATTGCCATTATGGAAGCAATGTATCACAAAGGGGGGATCGTTGTTGCGACGACCCACTATGGGGAAGTGAAACGCTTCGCCCAAGCGCATGAAGATTTTGTTCCGGCAGCCATGGCCTTTGATCAAGAAACCTTAACTCCCTTATATCAATTGATCGTTGGAGAAGTCGGGGAGAGTCAAGCCTTATGGATCGCTCAAAAGATGAGTTTATCCCAAGAAGTATTAGAAAAAGCTCAAAACTATATTGATAAAGCCCCCTTTGATACAAAAAAACAAACCTTTAAGCAAAAGAAGGCGATCGTTGAAGAACGAACGCCACTTCCCCTTTATCAACGAGGAGATCGAGTAGAACTAACAGCAACCAAGCAAATTGGTTTGGTGTACCAGGACGATGAGCAAGAAACGGTCACCATTTATGTGGAAGAGCAGATGATTGAAGTCTTGCGTCGTCGACTAAAATTACTGATGCCAGCGACGGAACTTTATCCAGTTGACTATGATTTCGCTCAGCTTTTTACCGACTTTCAATCACGAAAAGAAGAACGAGATTTACTGCGAGGATCTAAAAAAGCACAGAAAGCATTAGATAAAGCAGCACGGAAACGCCGACAATCAAAATAAACTTATAGATCAGAGTAAAAAGATTTTTTTCCTTTTACTCTGATTTTTTAGAAGTTTTTTAGATAAAGAACTTAAACGAGAGTGTTTGTTAATCGTCTCTGAGAAAGTGTGCATTCTTTTGCAGAACAGAAAGTTTTAATGGAAATTTATTGAAAGTTTCAGTATACTCTTTCTAACAGTGAATGAAAAAAGGAGTGGTGTTTGTTGGAACAAACAGAATTAAAAAGAGAAATCTCCATAGTAGGCGCCTTATCGACAGTAATGGGAACAGTAATTGGGGCTGGAGTCTTCTTTAAAGCAGCAGCAGTCATCGCTCATACACAATCGGCAGGACTGGCTCTTTTTGCTTGGCTGTTAGCTGGCTTCTTAACCATTTGCGGTGGGCTAACAGTCGCAGAATTAGCGACGGCTATTCCTAAGACGGGTGGCGCCATTCAATACATTGAAGTGACTTATGGAAAACTTCCAGCGTTTTTACTTGGATGGGCCCAATCAATTATTTATTACCCAGCGAATATTGCAGCCTTAAGTATTATTTTTGCAACACAATTAATTAATTTGTTCCGTTTAAATAATGACTTGCTGGTTCCTTTAGCGATTACGACGGCTGTGAGTATTACGGGAATTAACTTACTAGGTACCCGAGTGGCTTCTCGCGTCCAGTCTTTTACATTAATTGTCAAACTCTTACCTATTTTTATCATCATCCTTGTTGGATTATTCACACCTGGTGAGGTTGCCATTTCGTTAGTGAATCTTGAAATCGGTGGGAATCAATCGTGGTTAGCGGGGTTTAGTGGGGCATTACTGGCAACCCTCTTTGCATACGATGGTTGGTTAAATGTCGGCAATGTGGCCGGAGAGATGAAAAATCCAGTCAAAGATCTGCCAAAAGCGATTATTTTAGGATTGAGCTTTGTCACTCTCGTTTACTGGGCAATTAACTTTGTTTTTTTAAAAACCTTATCTGTTACTCAAATTGCAGGAAATTTAAACGCTTCTTCGGAAGTTGCATCGGTTTTGTTTGGAACAATTGGCGGGAAAGTCATTACGATTGGCATTTTAATTTCAGTCTATGGGGCGCTAAACGGCTATACGATGACCGGAATTCGAGTACCGTATGCAGTGGCTTTACAAAACGACTTTTATTTTACGCCTCAGTTGACGAAACTTACGCGCCGCACCTATGTGCCGATTTATCCTGCATTATTGCAACTTGGAATTGGTTGTGCAATGATTCTGGTTGGTAGTTTTGATTTATTAACCGACATGTTGATTTTTGTGATGTGGTTGTTTAGCTTGTTGATTTTTGCGGCAGTATTTATTTTAAGAAAAAAACAACCGCATTTACCAAGACCCTATAAAGTGCCTTTTTACCCCATTACACCAATGATTGCGATGGTTGGAGGAGCCTTTATTCTTGTGATGACTGCCCTGACACAACCGGGCTTAGTTTTAGCGGGAATTGGATTAACAATAGCAGGAATCCCTGTTTATTTTTATGGAAAAAAGAAAAGCTAAAGGTTCCTTTTTCCCGTTCATTTGTGCAAGGGAAAGTACATGTAAGACAAGAGGGGATCGAAGGAATCCTCTCTCTTTTTTTTTGAAAAGTACCGCTTCATAAGTAAAAGAGTAAAGAAAAGCTTGCAATCTTAAAATAAATGATTTAAGATGTGTGTAATCGGTTACGCAAAAAGGAAGGAGGAGCACGATGGCAACAATTAAAGATGTGGCAAATCTAGCTGGTTTATCCGTCGCTACGGTTTCTCGCGCGATTAATGGTAGTGGTTATGTGAGTAAAGAATCGCAAAAGAAAATTGATCAAGCAGTAGAAGCATTGGACTTCACACCAAATGAAGTTGCGCGTTCGCTCTTCCAAAAAAAGTCCAAGTTCATTGGTTTGCTTTTGCCAGATATTACGAACCCCTTCTTTCCGTTGATAGCCAAAGGGGTAGAGGCCTATTTTAGCGAAAAAGGATATCAAGTCATTTTAGGGAGTATTCAAGAAAACCCTGAAAAAACCAAACATTATTTACAGGCGTTTGAACAAAATAACATTGCAGGAATCTTATCAGCTGTAGGTAACCCAACGGTTCAACCGATGAATTCGCCCATGGTTTTACTTGACCGAGTAGACAAAACCGCAGAATATGCGGTATATTCGGATGATTGGCAAGGTGGGGAACTTGCTGCAAAAGCGATTTTAGCTGGAAAGCCGAAAAACCTTGTGGTCATTGGTGTCCCAGATACCATTCTTGATCGGGCGAAAAACAGGCAACTTGGCGCAGAAGCAGTTTTAATAAAAGCTGAGCAAGCTTATCAAGTCATCGTTTCGCGCTCATATTTATTAGAAGATGCTCGTGCAACGGCGAAAGCATTGTTTGAGACCTATCCAGAGGTGGATAGTGTGATTGCGGCTAGTGACGTCCATGCCATTGCGATTTTACAAGAAGCCTATCAAAGAGGGTATCAAATCCCAGAAGATTTACAATTAATTGGATACGATGATATTCCAACTAGTGATTTAGTTGTTCCGCGGTTATCGACTATCCACCAACCGGCTTTCCAAATCGGTTATCAAGGTGCGGAAATGTTGCATCAATTAATTACGAATCAAAAAGTTCAGACAAAAAAAATGATTTTACCGGTTCACTTAGTACATCGAGAAACCTTAAGAAAGAAGGAAAAGCAATGAGTAAAAAGATTACGGTTATTGGGAGTTTATCAACGGATTTTGTCGTTACCACAAATCAAAACCCAGAACAAGGGGAGACGGTTTTTGGTGAAGCATTTGAAATTGCTTTTGGTGGGAAAGGAGCCAATCAAGCGGTTGCTGCGGCCCGTCTAGGTGCAAAAGTGGCAATGATTGGTTCGGTTGGCTCGGATTTATTTGGACAGGAATTGATTGATAATTTAGCGGCCAATGGGATTTGTACAGCAAATGTGGAACGGGTTCCACATATAAGTTCAGGCTCTGCCCATATTACTTTATATGAACAAGACAATCGGATTATTGTTGTCCCAGGTGCCAATAATCACTTGAATCCAGAGAAAATTGCCGACCTAAATGAAGATATTTTGCAGAGTGATTTGGTCATCTTACAAAATGAAATTCCTCAATTAACGAATGAAGCGATTATCCAAATGTGTTGGGAGGCTGGGATACCAACGATTTATAATCCTGCTCCGGCTCGGGAATTGGCGCAAGAAATGATTGGAAAAGTGACGTATCTGACACCGAATGAACATGAATTTGCAATGATTTTTCCCGGTGAAGAAATGATAGAGGTTTTAAAACGCTATCCAAATCAACTCATTGTCACTTTAGGCTCAAAGGGTTCGTTATTCTTTGATGGACAAACAGAAGTACTGGTGCCAGCGATTCAAGTACAAGCACTCGATACCACTGGTGCAGGAGATACCTTTAATGGTGCATTCGCATTTGCTTTACTTCAACAACTGTCCTTAAAAGATAGCCTAGCCTTGGCAAACCTAGCGGCAGCTTTTTCCGTTCAAAAATTTGGAGCTCAAGGTGGCATGCCAACCATCGATCAATTGAAAGGAAGTACAAATTATGAAAAAACATGGCATTTTGAATAGTCACATAGCAAAAGTACTGGCTGATTTAGGACACACGGATCAATTAACGATTGGTGATCTGGGGTTACCGATTCCAAAAAATGTCCCCAAAATTGATTTAGCCTTGCAAGTGGGTACGCCATCTTTTTTAGAAGTACTAGAAACGATCGTTAAAGAGATGGTTATTGAAAAAATAGTTTTAGCTGAAGAAATAAAAGTCCATAATCCGAGTCAGTTAGAAAAAATAAAAAAGTTGTTGCCAGGCATAGAGATTCAGTTTATCACACACGAAGCGTTTAAAAGGCAAACCAATCATAGTCAGTGTGTCGTTCGTACAGGTGAAGCGACACCCTACGCCAATGTGATCTTATCGTCGGGGGTTTTATTTTAAGAAAGGAGCAGAAATCGATGATTGTTGAAATGAAAAATATTAAAAAGTCATTTGGAACCAACCAAGTATTAAAAAACGTCTCAATTACGTTATCTCCTGGCAAAATACATGCCTTAATGGGCGAAAACGGTGCAGGAAAGTCGACTTTAATGAATATCTTAACAGGACTACACGAACGAAATGCTGGAGAAATTTTGATTGACGGACAGGCTCGAACTTTTAGCAACCCAAAAGAAGCTGAAAAATTCGGCATTAGTTTTATTCATCAAGAAATGAATACCCTGAGCGCGATGAGCGTTTTAGACAACCTCTTTTTAAACCGAGAGATTCGACAAGCTTTCGGTTGGTTGGACACGAAGAAAATGAAAGCGCAAGCAAAAATGGTGTTTGATCAATTAGGTATCGACATACCACTTGAAAAAGAAGCAGGCGACTTATCTGTTGGCCAGCAACAAATGGTCGAAATTACAAAAGCCTTAATGACAGATGCTCAAGTTTTAATTATGGATGAACCGACCGCTGCCTTATCCGAAACAGAAATTCAAACCTTGTTTCAAATCATTGATCGTCTTAAGAAAAAAGGGGTGGCGATTGTTTACATTTCGCATCGGATGGAAGAAATTTTTCAAATTAGTGATGAAATTACGGTAATGCGTGATGGTTTATCGATTGATACGAAAGCAACCAATGAAACCACAATGACAGAAGTTGTAAGAAAGATGGTTGGTCGTGAACTTTCCGATTATTATCCAGAAAAAAAGGCTGAGATTGGTGAAATCGTTTTACAAGTCGAGGATTTGACTGCAGAAAATCACGTGTTTCAATCCATCAATTTTACTTTAAGAAGTGGAGAGATTCTTGGTTTTTCAGGCTTAATGGGTGCTGGTCGAACAGAAATTATGCGAGGGATTTTCGGTCTAGACCCATTAGCAAATGGGACAATTCAACTCAATGGACAAAGAATTCGAAATGATTCACCTAGCCAAGCAATTACCAATGGCTTTGGATTTTTGACAGAAGACCGCAAGACAGAAGGATTGGTGCTTGATTTTTCAATTAATGAAAATATAAGTTTACCTACGATTCAAGATTTTTCTAAATATGGTTTCATTGATCGCAAGACGGAGCAAGATTTTATTAACTTGATGATTCAGCGCTTGAAAATAAAAGCGATTTCAGGAGAAGATGTTGTCGGAGAATTATCAGGTGGAAATCAGCAAAAAGTCGTTTTGGCGAAGTGGATTGGTGTAGGACCAAAAGTTTTGATTTTAGATGAACCAACTCGTGGAGTAGATGTTGGAGCCAAGCGAGAAATTTATCAGCTAATGAATGAACTTGCAGATCGTGGCATGGCAATCATCGTTGTTTCAAGTGATTTACCAGAAGTGATGGGTGTCAGTGATCGTATCCTAGTAATTCATGAAGGACGAGTGGCTGGAGAAGTGACGCGTGAAGAAGCAACTCAAGAAAAAATAATGACTTATGCAACAGGAGGAAACTAAAATGGAAAAACAACTCACACAATCAAAGAAAATTGGCACGATTTTGTCAAAACTCGGTCCCTTACTTGCCTTATTGGTTCTTATCATGATTGTCTCCATCATGAACCCGAGTTTCTTATCTGTCAGCAATTTGTTAAACTTATTGCGACAAGTTTCAGCAAATGGATTTATTGCTTTTGGTATGACGTTCGTTATTCTAACCGGAGGCATTGATTTGTCTGTTGGTTCAACGTTAGCCTTATCGAGTGCCTTTACAGCAGGGATGATTGCCAATGGGCTATCGCCAGTTCTCTCCGTGTTGATTGGTTTAATCACAGGTGCTTTCTTAGGTGCCATTAATGGGCTGTTAGTTTCAAAAGGAAAAATGGCACCTTTTATTGCGACCCTGGCAACGATGACGATTTATCGGGGAGCGACACTAGTCTTAACAGATGGGAATCCCATCACTGGTTTGGGAGATAGTTTCTTTTTTCGCTTTCTTGGAAGGGGTTACTTACTAGGGGTTCCTTTTCCTGTCGTTTTAATGTTTTTCACCTTTTTGATTCTAGCAATTTTATTGCATCGAACCGCGTTTGGGCGTAAAACGTACGCAATTGGTGGCAACGAGAAAGCTGCTTTTATCGCAGGTGTAAAAATTGATCGGATGAAGATTTTCATTTATGCTATTTCAGGTTTGATGGCTTCAATTAGTGGCATGATTATTACATCACGTTTAAATTCGGCACAACCAACTGCCGGTCAAGCCTATGAGATGGATGCGATTGCGGCAGTTGTTCTAGGTGGAACAAGTCTCTCAGGCGGTCGAGGACGAATTTTTGGTACACTGGTCGGAGCATTAATCATTGGTACGTTAAATAATGGATTGAATCTCTTAGGCGTTTCGAGTTTTTATCAACAAATTGTGAAAGGTATCGTGATTGTTATTGCCGTACTACTAGACCGAAAAAGAAAATAAAGCTTTTAAAAAATTACGAGGAGGAAACAAATATGAAAAAAATTATTTTACTTGCATTAAGTACGATTTTATTCTCAGGTTGTGGCGTAGCAACGTTAGAAGGTGGTCAGTCAGAGAACCAATCAGTTACTGAAAAAACAGCAGAAGAGCTTGTTGTAGGAGTTTCCGTATCAACATTAAATAATCCTTTCTTCGTTTCAATGCAAGAAGGGATGAATCAATTGGCGATGGAGAATCAAACAACCATCAAATTTGTCGATGCACAAGATGACAGTGCGAAACAAAGCAATGATGTCGATGACTTAATTCAACAAAAAGTCGATATCTTATTAATTAATCCAGTCGATTCTTCTGCGATCGTTCCAGCAGTTGAGGCGGCAAATCAAGCAGAGATTCCAGTCATTGCGATCGATCGGAGCAGCGAATCGGGTACGTTATTGACAACAGTTGCTTCTAATAATGTGGAAGGTGGGAAAATGGCCGCTGAATTTATTCTGGAGCAGATTGGTGAAAAAGGAAAGGTCGTCGTTTTAGAAGGCGTTCCAGGAGCCTCTGCTACTCGCGAACGTGGAAAAGGTTTTGACGAGTTTGCGAAAGCACATTTGACTGTTTTAGACCAACAAACGGCAAATTTCAATCGAGCGGAAGGGCTGACTGTGATGGAAAACCTCATGCAAGCCAATCGCGACATCCAAGCGGTTTTTGCCCAAAATGATGAAATGGCGTTAGGTGCATTGGAAGCGCTAGGTAAAAAAGAATCCTTGGTTGTCGTCGGTTTTGATGGTACAGAAGATGGTCTCAAAGCAATTGAAGCGGGACGTTTAAGTGCCACCATTGCACAAAAACCAGAAGAAATGGGACGACTAGCTTTACAAGCAGCCTACGATTATTTTTCAGGGAAAACAATTGAAAAACAGATTGATTCTCCATTGGAACTTATCCAATAAGGAACAATCAATTTTATTGAAAGAAATACTCAACCAAGCAACGGCCGTTTTCTAGGACCGTCGCTTGGTTTTTTCCTTGGAACGAAAGAGCGGGGACTTGGTTGTCGTGCAAGTTGAAGAACTATCAAAAGCAAGCGAGTGAAAAAGGATTGAAAGAGGAAGAACTGTTGAAAAGTGATGTAAACTATGTTATATTTTGCAATTGATTTGCATGTTTTCATGCAATCGATGAAAACGCGAGTCGACCGACGACTTGCAAGGAGGATTTTATGAATACGACAGCACTTTTCATTGGCTTATGCCCGGTGATTGGTTGGGGCTTATTTCCAACAATCGCTTCAAAAATTGGGGGACGGCCAGTTAATCAAATCTTAGGTACAACTCTAGGCGCGTTCATTTTTGCACTTGTTTTTTCAATCATCACACAAACCGCCTTGCCTCAAGGAAGAGATTTATTTTTTTCTTTATTGTCAGGTATTGGATGGGCCATGGCACAAATTATTACGTTCAAATCATTTGAACTTGTCGGTTCATCGAAAGCTTTACCGATTACGACCGCGGTTCAATTGCTCGTAACCGCTCTTTGGGGGGCATTTTACTTAGGGAATTGGCCAGGAACGACGAATAAAATCATTGGTCTCTTTGCTTTGGTTTTAATTGTGATTGGTGCACGTTTTACCGTTTGGACGGAAATGAAGAACGAACAAAATGCAGAACGATTAAAAAAAGCCGTTATTTTGTTAATCATAGGTGGTATTGGTTACTGGGCTTATTCAGCAGCACCCCAAGCAACGAATGTGAGTGGACAGGCTGCCTTCTTACCTCAAGCAATAGGCATGTTATTCGTTGCTATTTTGTATAGCGGCTGGCTTTCATTTACAGAAAAAGGGGAGAAGTCAGCCTTAAGCGAGAAGCTTTCTTACCAACACATTTTATCGGGGATTGCTTTTGCTTTTGCGGCTTTGACGTATTTAATTTCAGCGCAACCAAACATGAATGGATTGGCAACTGGTTTTATCTTATCTCAAACGTCCGTTGTCATCGGCACCTTAACAGGTATTTATTTCCTTAGCCAAAAGAAAACAAAAAAAGAAATGACCGTTACCTTGTCGGGGCTCGCCTTAATTATTTTTGCGGCGACACTGACGGTAATGATTTAAAAGACAAGAAAAAGTAGGTGAGACAGCTTAAGGTCCCATCTACTTTTTCTTGTCTTATTTTGATAAACTAAAAAGAAAAAGGAGTCGATGAATCAATGTTAATAAAAACCGTACCGTTCAAACACATTTATATGAAAATCGCAGCAGAAGATGTGTTGAAAATTGATGTGCCAAAATTACCAACCGGTTATCACTATCGTTTTTTTCAAGCAGGGGATGCCAAGCAATGGGCAGCTCTTGAACGAGCAGTCGGTGAATTTGATACGCTAGAGGAAGCGCAAGCTCGCTATACTTCAGAATTCACTGAGGAAGGAGCGCATTTCAAAAAAATTGCGCAGGCGTTTGGAATTGGGATTGCAGCGGTCAAGGAACGTCAAGTCTTCATTGAAAATCCTCAAGGAAAAGTCGTGGCAACAGCAACGGCTTGGATTGGGATAAAGGATGAGAAATATCAACCGATGCTGCACTGGGTGAGTGTCGACCCGACTTGTCAAGGCCTAGGCTTAGGTCGGGCGATTGTTTCAAAGGCGATGTCTCTTTTTCCTCATTTAGATCCAGGAAAGAGCGTGATGCTTCACACGCAAACTTGGAGTTATCCGGCGGTTGTTTTGTATCACAAGCTAGGATTTTATTTATGTAAGACAGAAGGCTTTCGTGCAGACAATGATTTTTATCATGACTTAGAAACCGTATTAAAAGAAGTAATTCCTGAACCAACTTTTTCGAAGTTAATGAGTGAAGCAAAATAAAACAAAAGACTTGTTTTTTAAAATTGAATTGTGTACAATGTATTTAGATGAGGTGAGAGAAATGATTCAATCGGTCGTTAATGAACAATTATGTTTTGCAGTATACCGCGCACAAAAAGAATTGAATCGAATGTATACTGTAGCGTTAGAACCCTACCGTCTAACTTATACTCAATATTTACTGCTATTAGTTTTATGGGAGAAGGATCAACAAAGTGTGTCAGAAATTGGCAAAGTCCTATCACTCGATAGTGGCACATTGACACCAATGATTAAACGGATGGAGCAAAATGGTTACTTGACGCGTAAACGTAGTCAAATCGATGAGCGGATTGTGGTGATTCAATTGACTTCTCAGGCCAAGGAGTCAAAAGAAGCGATTCTTGCAACCGTGCAAAGTTGTTTGACAATTGTGACTGAAGATGAGGAAAATTATTTTGATCTACTCCATCAAATCAATCAATTAGCAGAAAAAGTAGGAGGAATCATCAATGAAAAAAGTTTATGAAACAAAAATCACGAACACTGGTGGCCGCGAAGGTAAAGTCTATTCACCCGATCATAGTTTTGAATACAATGTGACTTCACCTGGTAAAAAAGTGGAACATGCAACGAATCCTGAACAATTGTTTGCTGCAGCCTATAGCGCATGCTTCAATGGTGCATTGGAATTAGTGATGGACCGTGAAAATGATGTTCATCCAAGTACAATTACTGCTCGAGTAGGCTTATTCGCAGATGATGTCGAAGGCTTCCATATTGAAGTAACCTTAGAAGCACACATTGAGGGTGTTGATGAAGCCCGTGCGCTAGAGTTAGTTGAAAAAGCGGACCAAGTTTGTCCTTATTCAAAAGCTTTACGTAATAACGTCAAAGTAACTTTTGAAATTGTTTAATTGTGAATCTTTTTATTTCGAGCGAAGATGTCAGTCATCTTTGCTCTTTTTTTACCTAAATTTGAATCTGCTTCAGATTGCCGTTATAAATGAAACAAGTTGGACTTAATGAAGAAATTAGAAAGGTTATAATAACTAGCGAAGGAGAGTGTTTGATAATGAAGAAAATAGTAGCAATTACTTCTTGTCCCGTTGGTATTGCGCATACGTATATGGCAGCCGAAAATTTAGAAAAAGCGGGTAAAGAGCTAGGAATTGAAATTAAAGTGGAAACGCACGGTTCAATTGGTGTTGAGAATGCTTTAACTGCACAAGACATCTTAGAAGCAGAAGGAGTCATTATTGCAGCGGATACGAATGTGGACTTGTCTCGTTTTGCTGGGAAGCCACTCGTCAATGCAAGTGTTCAAGATGGTGTTCATAAATCAGTTCAACTTGCACAACAAATTTTAGATGGAAAAGCAGCAATTCATGCGAGTGATACAAGCACGCAACACGCAGAACAAGAAAAAGAAGCGACAAGTATCGGCCAAAAAATTTATAAGAGTCTGATGAATGGTGTTTCTTACATGGTACCTTTTGTTGTAACTGGTGGGTTACTTATTGCGATTTCCCTTTCTTTAGGTGGGCAAGCCACTTTAGAAGGAATTGTTGTCTCAGAAGGCACCATTTGGTCGACTTTACTTGCTATTGGTGGCGTAGCGATGGGCTTAATGGTTCCAGTGCTATCGGCATTTATTTCGCAAAGTATCGCTGATCGTCCGGGCTTAGTTCCTGGTTTTGTCGGAGGAATGTTAGCAGCCAATGGTTCACTCTATGGTAGTGATGCCAATGCTGGGTTCCTAGGCGGAATTGTGACAGGTTTCTTAGCTGGTTTTATCGTGCTAGGAATGCGAAAAGTAAAAGTACCAAAAGTCGTGCAATCAATTATGCCAATTATTATTATTCCAATCCTGTCGTCTGTGATTGTTGGGTTAGCTTTTATTTATATCATTGGTGAACCAGTTGCTTGGTTGTTCCAATCGTTAACTGACTTTTTAGTTGGTATGCAAGGTGGAAGTGAAATTATTTTAGCCATGATTTTAGGTGCAATGATTTCCTTTGACATGGGTGGTCCTTTTAACAAAGTCGCTTTCTTATTTGGTTCAGGGTTAATTGCAGAAGGCAATTACGCCATTATGGGTCCAATTGCTGTTGCGATTTGTATTCCACCATTAGCCCTAGGTGTGGCATCATTTGTGCTAAAAAATAAATTTACGCGTCCAGAAAAAGAAGCTGGAAAAGCAGCGTTTGCAATGGGATTGTTTGGAATTACGGAAGGAGCAATTCCTTTTGCTTCAACGGATCCAGTACGTGTGATTCCAAGTATCGTTGTTGGATCAATGGTTGGTAGTGTGATTGCCATGTTAACCAACGTGACGAATCAAGTCGCTCATGGCGGTCCAATTGTGGCTATTCTAGGTGCAGTTGGAAATGTCTTCATGTTCTTTGTTGCGGTAGCAGCAGGAATTGCAACAACCGTCTTCCTTTTAAGTATCTTAAAACCAAATGTTGAAGTGATTGCCGTTGAAGCACCAGCGGCACCAAAACCAACTGAAGCAAGAAGCGAAGCGAAAACAGAAGAAAAAGCTACGGAACTTCATTCCATTTTGGACATCATTGTGGATGACTCGATTGTTCTAGATGTTGAGGTAGGAACAAAAGACGCCATCATTGATGACTTAACGAAACGTTTAGCTGCAACTGGCAATGTTCTAAGTGCAGATGCCTTTAAAGAAGCGATTTATGCACGTGAAGCAGAAAGTACGACAGGTATCGGGATGGGGATTGCCATTCCTCATGGGAAATCTGACAGTGTCCAAACGCCAACCTTAGCTTTTGCAAGAAGCATTGCAGGAGTAGACTGGCAAGCCTTAGATGGTGAACCCTCACACTTAATCTTTATGATTGCTGTACCAAAAGATGCAGAAGGCGATATGCATCTGAAAATTTTACAACGCTTATCGCGCAAATTAATGGATGACGATTTCCGTCAAAACTTAATGGATGCGAAAGATAAAGCAGCGATTAAAGCATTATTTGCAGAAATGTAACCAAAGAATCCTTTTCAAATTCGGTGAACGCACTGATTTTGAGAAGGTTTTTTGCTGTCCCTTTTTCATGCAAGGACCATCTTATTGAAACGAGGTGGTTAAGGGACAAACCAATCTGCTTTTTAAGTGAAAAATGGTAAGATGGAAGTAAACTGAAAAAGCAATGTGAAGGAGGGAGTCCATTGAATCATCGCCAACAAGAGCTACTTTTATACTTATTAAAACAAACCAGTTATCAAACCACTAAAATACTGGCAAAAGAGTTTTCAGTTTCTGAACGAACAGTCCAATCGGATCTCAATCGCATAGAAGAATACTTAGCCAAGCATCTGGGAAATGTCCAGCTAGAGCGAAAGAAAGGCACGGGCGTGAAAATCGCGGCCCCCATGCAAGAAAAGCAACAACTGGCGATGAAAGTGTCACAGCAGTTTCATAGTCAAGTATTTGAAGAGGAAAAGCGTTTGGAACTATTAGTTTTTCATTTACTCATGGCTAAAGAAGCGCAATCATTAGAAGAACTCGCAGAAAAACTGTTTGTCAGTCGCAATGAAATCAAAAAAAACTTGGAAGAAGCACATTCCTTTTTTTCTTATCATGGTTTGACGCTCATCTCCAAACCTCGAATTGGGACACTTGTTGAAGGTTCGGAACGAAAGAAAAGGGAATTACTAGCTCAAAATTTAAAAATCATTCAAAAAAGTGATCCACAGACAATGATGTTAAAAGATTTTTTCTCCAAAGATATTTTGGCACACATTCAACGAATTTTACGTGAGGTTTTGTTAAAAGAAAAAATTGATTACCACAAAGAACTTTCGAGTATCGATATCCACCTTTATTTTATGTTGGAGCGAATGTGGCAATCAGAAACGGTGCTTCTCAGTCCAGAAGAACATGAATTTGTGGAAAATACCTTAGCACAAAGACTGAGTAGTCAGTTGTTGGCAAAACTAGCCGATGTATATCCCGTTGTTTTTTCTCCGAATGAGATTGATTATTTGGCATTACGTTTAACCAGTGTGTTACCAAAAGAAGAAGACCAGCAACCGTCAATGCAAACAGAGGCATTAACGACGCATTTGATTCATCGGGTGTCACAGTTAATGACAATGGACTTAAATCAAGATGAAACATTAAAGCAAAATTTAATGGCCCATCTTTCATCCACTTATTTTCGAGTAAATCATGGGTTTTCTATTTCGAATCCTTTAACAAAAGAAATCTTGCGGACGTATACGCATTTGTTTTTAGTTATTCAAATGGTTTTAGAAGAATTTTTGACAGGTGACGCGCTTTATATCCCTCAAGAAGAAATTGCCTATTTAACTGTCCATTTTCAAGCAGCCTTTGAGCGAAAAAAACAACAGCGGCAACCAAAACATTTCGAAGCTGTTTTAGTGAGTCAATACACGCGTTCAATGGCCACTTTTTTAGAGGCTCGTTTAAATCGAGAAATTCCAGAATTGACAATCCAACAGGTCATTGAATATCAGGAAGGGGCAGAAGAAAACATTCATGCCGTTGATTTTATCTTAAGTACGTTGCCGCTTGATGGGGCGCAGGTACCCGTTGTCTTAATTTCGCCGATGATTACGGCGGATGACTTGGCAAATATTTTAAAATATATGGTCAACCACCAACCTCGAAAAACAAAAAAAACTTTCGATCTCGCTCGTTTTACGAGTCCGTTTTTGGTTTATCCACAAATGAATTGTGTGAATGTGCAAGAATTATTTGCGCATCTTACGCATGAATTGATTGAAAATGCGTACGTTCACCCAGATTTTTTAACCTCCTTAATCGAGCGTGAGAGTCGTTCAAGTACGCGAGTAGCGCCTTTTATTGCTTTGCCACATGGCAATCCGCTACTCGTTCGTTCTTCAACCATTTCGATTGCCACCTTGCGAGAACCGATGGACTGGCATGGTGAGAAGGTGCAACTGGTCTTGCTATTGGCAGTTCGCCATGAGGAATTAAAAGATCCGCAATTTAAAAAACTCTTTGCTTTAATTCAATACTTAGAAGGGAGTCCGGAAATCTTACGACAAGTATTTGCAGAGGAAAATCCACTAAAACTCATTCATCGATTATCTGAATACGAATAAAAATAAGAAAAGTTGAGGGATTCGGCGTATGATAGAAGAAAATGAAGTCAGTTAGGAGTGATTAAATTGCGTGCAAATCATTTAGAGATGCAAGATGGCACCTTACTTTATTATGAAAAAAGTGGGGCTGGGGATCCTTTGTTTTTATTACATGGTAATGGAGGCGATGGTCGTTATTTTTCCGAACAAGTGGCAGTTTTTGCTCAGAGATTTACGGTGTATGCAATCGATAGTCGCAACCATGGCCAATCAACGAATACGCAAGACTTTTTGGATTTTCCTTTAATGGCAGGAGACTTATCGGAGCTCATGCAAGCAGAAGAGTTGAAAAAGGTGAATCTTTTAGGATTCAGTGATGGTGCCAATTTGGCCCTTGTTTTCACTGTTTTATATCCTGAAAAAGTGCAAGCGCTCGTCTTAAATTCTGGCAATACCCAAGTCTCCGGTATCAAAGCCTGGGCGAATGTATTCAGCTTATGTCAAGTGCTTTTTTACCGTATGTTAGCGATCTTTCAAAAAAAATATCAAGTGAAGTTACGGGTCGCTCGCTTAATGACAGGAGCGATAGGGGTTTCTGAGCGTCAATTGCGACAAATCGTTTGCCCTGTGCTAGTAATCGTCGGTCGTCATGATGTCGTGAAATTACGGCATTCAAAATATTTGGCACGTCATATTCCTCGCGCATCTTTTCTACGAATGCCTAGTGGTAATCATTTCTACGCGAGGACGAATCCACAAAGCTTTAATCAAGCAGTGTTCGCCTTTTTTGACAAAAAATAGGAGGAGTAAATATGCAAAGAATAAATCAAGTCTTTCAAAAATATGTCAAAGTGTTTCAATTTATTTTTTTTACTTCTGTGGTCCTGATTGTTGTCCGTGAGTTTCTTTTATTGAATAAAAGTCTTTCGTATCGTAAGTTGTTCGAAGGATTGGCACAAATTGCTCCTTGGAAGGTCATTGTCTTATTTTTTGCGGGGGTGTTGGCCGTCTTGCCGATGGTTGGTTACGACTGGGTTTTAAATCAAACACTCAAACAAAAAAAGGAAAAGAAGTCTTTGTTTCAAACGAGTTGGATGATTAATACGGTGAATAATGTTGCAGGTTTTGGCGGATTGATTAGTATTGGTTTACGTTCGCAGTATTACGGAAAAAATCAAACATCGAAAACAATGGCACAATCATTATCCAAGGTACTTTTATTTATGATGTCAGGCTTATCCATTTACAGCTTGATCGGTCTTGGCTTCCTTTGGCTGACTGATGCATCGAATGCTGTTAGACACTACTGGCCTTGGTTATTGGGTGGAAGTCTCTACTTTCCTTTGGTGTTACTCCTCAATCTTTTTCTACATCAACGAACCGCTTTAAAAGTGAATCGAAAAGAACAAGCAGCGCTCCTTTTGACTTCTTTTCTAGAGTGGAGTGGCGCATTAGGAATGTTTCTTTTTGTCGGCTATATGCTGGGGATTTCTTATGAAGTGAAAATACTACTTCCTTTATTTGTTGCCTCCTCTGTCATTGGGATAATTTCGATGATTCCCGGTGCTTTTGGTAGTTTTGATTTAATCATGCTGTTAAGCTTAACGCCTCTCGGGCTATCAAAAGAAGTCGTAGCAAGTTGGCTCTTATTGTATCGTTTGTTCTATTATATTTTTCCATTTTTCATTACCCTTCCTTTATTTGCTTACACCACTGGTACACTACTGAACACGCGTTATGAAGGAGTTCCTAAGCGCTTGTGGTTAGAATTGTTACACAAACTCTCCTTTCTCGGCTACTATGTGTTTGGTCTTGTTCTTTTGCTCAATCCCGTTTTACCAGAACCTTTTCATTTTGGAGGAAATGTTTCATTTATTCCATCTGTACGATTGCTCCACTTTTTGCTCGGTTGGTTTTTCTTACTTGCTGGACGTGCCTTAGCTGCGAAAGTCAAATCAAGCTATTTACTAGCACTTGGTTTAAACGTCGTGACAATGTTGTATTTTTTGGTAATTGGTAACCAAGGAATCTTATTCTTTTTTCTCCTCTACCTGAGCCTTATCACTTTTAGTAGTCGAAAAGAACTTTTTCGTCTGCAATTTATCTATGCTTGGGAATGGTTGACGGTTGATATGATCCTGGTTTTTTCTACTTTCTTTTTGTACACGTATTTTAGCGTTGAAGCCATTGGGAAAAGGCATCCAGGTATACATCAAAAGAATTGGCACAAACTGTTTGCAATGACGGGGAAGAGTTGGTTCTTTCTATTTTCCTTTTTGTTATTTCTTACATTGTTGAGTTACTTATGGATTCGCTGTTTACAAGGAGAAAAAAGAAAGTTGGGTCAAGCTTTCGCGGCACCAATTGTAGAAGAAATCTTACAGAACAATGGTGGGAACCTTAATAGCTCGTTAGCTTTTCTGGGAGATAAGCGTTTGTTTATTTATAAAAAAGCGGAGAAAGCAACTGTTTTTTTTCAATTTGGTATCGAAAATAATAAATGTATTGTAATGGGGGATCCATCAGGAAACGTTGATGATTTTCCCGCAGCGGTTGCAGCCTTGATTGAAGAAGCGGACCGCCTTGGCTACACGGTTGTTTTTTATGAAGTGAGTGAATCGATGGTGTTTTTATTACATGAATACGGCTATGATTTCTTTAAAATGGGGGAAGAAGCGCAAGTCTTTCTCCCTACATTTACCTTGTCGGGAAAGAAAATGAAAGGCAATCGTGCCCTAGTCAATAAACTAACAAAAGAAGGCTTGGTTTTTGAAGTCGTTCAGCCACCTTTTTCCAAGGAGTTTTTACAAGAGCTAAAAGAAGTTTCTGATGCATGGCTAGGCTCTCGAAAAGAAAAGGGTTTTTCACTAGGTTTCTTTTCGGAAGATTACTTGCAACGTTCAGAGATTGCTATTGTGCGTAAACCAGATAAGACAATTGTCGCCTTTGCCAATATTATCCCTGCTTATGAGCAAGACGTGACAACAATTGACCTCATGCGCCATCATCCGGATAAGGCGCCTTCAGGTACGATGGATTATTTATTTATCCATTTATTTGAACGAAGTCGCGAACAAGGCCTAACTTTTTTTAGTTTAGGGATGGCTCCTTTAGCGAATGTCGGTGTGATGCGAAAAAGTTTCATCCAAGAACGCGTGGCTCATTTAGTGTATCAATTTGGTTCACGATTCTATTCTTTTCAAGGATTACGTAGGTATAAAGCGAAATATGCAAGCAGGTGGCAGCCGAGTTACTTGCTATATCATCGGGAAACTTGGATTTTATACGTGATGCTTGCGTTATTAAGCGTTGACGGAAGACGTTTGGATAAACAAAAAACTAAGGAAGTGCGCAAAAGCAAGCGGACTTTGCGACCCTGACGATCTTTGTAATCCCGTTGCGACGAAACATACAACAATAGATAGAAATAAATGCTTAAAGGGAAGAAAGCAATCTCAAGAGGTTACGAAAAATCGGCGCCTCTTTTTTGCTATCCAGTCTCGCGAATCAGGAAGCGTTTTGTAAACAGCTCTGAGGACTGTCGGGAGAAGTTCTTTGGAATCATTGATCAGGAAAAAACGGGGAAAGATCACTCAATTTCATTTTTGTGTTAGAGAATATTTGAGCATGATGTCGATAATAGAAATTTTATAAAAGTGAAATGGCGATGTGAAGAAAGCGTCGCTGCGCTCGTTTTTAATTGTTAAAATCCGAGTAAGTCATTGTTATCGTGTGTTCCTCCGTTTTTCCTTTTTTGTAAAATAAATAAAATTTTCCTTTCTTTATATAAAAAATGTGGTAATATAATAGTGAAAAATATAACAAATTAGATATAACAAAATGTTTGAACTTAGAGGAAAAAGAAAAGGAAGTGGAAAAAAATGTCACTATCACCACAAGAATTAGTTGATGAAGCAATCAAAAGAGGAAAGATGAAGGCTGAATATAGTGGGTTAACCATTGCGATGTTAGGCATAATGGCTGGCATCTTTATTGCCCTAGCAGGTGTTGCTATGATTCGTACAATGGGGACCATGCCCGGTGAATGGGGGACTTTAACCAATTTACTAGGAGCGCTCATGTTCCCATTTGGTTTAATTTGTTTGCTTTTATTAGGCGGCGAGCTAGTCACAGGGAATATGCTTGTCGTGACAATGGCCTTATATGCAAAGGTAATTACGCGAAAGAAATGGGTTCGTAATATGGTCTTAGTGACTTTTTTTAACTTTATTGGTGCCGTCGGTGTCGCCTTCTTATTTGGTTATTATTCAAAGACACTCGATGGAAGCTTTGCTGAACGAACCATTTTGGTTGCGCAAGGACGCGTAGCGGATGCACCACTACAGGCGTTTTTATCTGGGATTGCTTGCAATATTTTAGTTTGTGCAGGTGTTTATATGAATCTTGCTTCAAAAGATTTTATTGGGAAAATTGTAGGTACCTTTCTTCCTGTCGCTGGTTTTGTAATCGCTGGTTACCAACACGTTGTCGCCAATATGTTTTTAATTATGGCAGGGATTCTAGCTGGTGGCGTGACTTGGGGTGCTTTCTTTTCAAACTTATTTTTTGTCTGGTTTGGGAACCTAGTCGGCGGCGGTGTTCTTTTAGGTGGGATTTATTTTCTAGCATTTAAAGTCGGGATGGCAGAAAAAAAGGAAAGGACACCTTAAGGCACCTTTCCAAAAGAGAGCATCTCGATTAGTAGGAGGAGTGGGGCTGTTTTAGAAATGCTATTTCTTCCGGTGTCGAAACACGTCCGAGTGCTTGATTGCGATGAGGGTATCGATGAAACCTTTCTAAGATCGCCCGATGACCTTCTTCAAAAGTCAATTGCTTTTCTAATCCCGGTTCTTGAAACAAAAGCTGCGCTTCTTCGTGAATAACGAGCGATTCGCTATGCATAAACGGCAAGTATAAAAATCCTTTTTCTGTCGCAGATAGCTCCTTGAAGTCGGGTTGTTTCAGTGCTTCTTGAGCAAGGACGAGTGCGACAGCATCTGAAGCGAAGGCTTGCGCGGTCCCACGATAGATGTTACGTGAAAATTGATCTAGGACAATGATTTCAGCAAGCCTACCGTGAATGTTTTTTCGCCAATGAGCCAACTCTCCTCGAGCAGCTTGTGCCAAAACTTCTGAGAAGCGTTTCGTGAGTTCTTGATCAAAAGCGTCGCCTCCATTAAACCATTTATCGGGCGAAATTTCTTGAAACCAATAATGTAAAACGACTGTTGGATTCATTTGAAAAACTCCTTTTTCTTTTTAGTTTATCCTGAAAAAAAGAAAAAAACAAAGAAAGTGGATAAAAAGCTAGCCTTTTTAGAGTGAACTTGGTATAGTAGCTTCAACGTCTTATCTCTTACACAAAGAATGTGTCTTTGTCTTTAGTAAGCATGAAGTCCCTTGCCCAGAAAATCGATGGTGCTGCGAATCGATCAACACTTGATGACTGAATTACACGACATCGTATAAAATTAAATGTAGAACTTGAGGAAAGTAGTTGACTACTTTCGAATTAAGGTGGTACCACGAAAAGATTTCGTCCTTAGCTAATTTTAGCTAAGGACGTTTTTTGTTTGCCCAGCATGGGCAAACTCTAACGGGTTCAAGTCCCGAGTGCGTCCTAGTAGTGGAAAGCACCTAGCCAAATGCAAGGGTGTCCATGGTGACATGGAATCTGAAGGAAGCAAGAGGCAAACTTCCGGTCTGACGAACAGAAATCACATAGAAGGCAACAGTTGAGGATAAGGCTGCAAAAGAAGCTAAAGTCCAATAACTACCTGTAAGAATCAATTGGTGTAAATGTGGCAGATAGATGGAAGGGAAGAGTTTGCACCTTAACTGGGGAGGTCTCATTTCTCTAAATCAAACCCTTGTAGTGATACAA
>NZ_JBTXLU010000008.1:0-129555 GCF_054871745.1 Enterococcus sp. LJL98
TAATATTAAAGTCTAGAATATCTAGGATTTCTCTGATAAAATGAGTACTGGACATCTTGAACACTCCTTTAGTATGGTTTTCGACGACTTTATTCTAATGGATTTCAAGGTGTCTGTTTAGTTATATGCACAAAAAAAGTGCTGGTAAGTTTTTATCAACACTAGAAAGTATAGAGCCTTTTTTTCTGGGGCAACTAAGGTGGCTCTCTTTTTTTATTTAGGTATTATCCTCAGTTAAAAGGAGTTCTTCTTGTTGGAGAGCTTGGCAGTTCTTCTTCCTCATGGCTTTTTTATGCTTACGTTTGGTCATTCGATGTGTTTTAGGTGAGAGAGAATACCAACTTGCTTCAAAAGCTTAGAAACAAAACTTTACTCTAGCTGAATTTCTTCATGTTCGGTAAGCAGCTCTGTGTAGTGCCTGAAATTTGCATTGAAATATTTTTCATTATAGATGGAGACTACTTGTTGTCTAATCTATTGAGAAATAGAGTATCCAGGCTTTCGTTCTCGAGAGCCATGAACAAAAACAGCTTTACTTTATGTTTTATAGCTCCGGACCAAGCGGTTAATTTGTCTGTGAGTGAATCCTAAGGGTACCTTCTTCATCTTATCTTCAGCTACTGATTTAATGATGGTATAACAGTAATTTTCTTTCATAGTCAAACATACCTTTCCCATATTGTCCTCCTCAAGTCATATCTATTGTCTTAAAACTCAAGGAACAGTTTTATGGGTTCAGGATATTTTATTGTGTGTTCTCTTAAGTCATTATCATGAATCAACTACATTTTGGATAAATTAAAAAATTATTTCTTGTTCCTTTACTTGATAGTATGATAAACTCTTGCTATGGAGTTTATCACACTATGATAAAAAAATAATCGTGGAAGGAATAAGGGCGTTGACAATGTTAGACTATATTTTAACTCATCAGCTTCATTATGTATTTCTGCAATATAGCTTGGTTTTTTTAGCAATTTATATTTTAGCTAATATTAAACTAAGTAAGACCTATTTTTTGACTTCTGCGACAATTGTACTCCTATGTACAGGAATGTATTTAGTGATCAACTTGTTTGCTACAGGACTCGTGTGGTTATTTGCTATATTTTCAACATTTAAATTTACAAGGCGGCTAAATATCTCGATTCTTTTTTCATCTCTATCTATTCTTTTATACATATTGATGAGTTATCTTTCAGAGATGCTCATGCTTACTTTTTTTTCTCCAGAATCCATTAATGCCAATATGCTTATTGTTGTTGGTTCTTTATTATATATTCTATCTTCACTGGCAATCAAAACAGTTTATCTTTCTATTTCAAGAAGAGTAAATATCACAGAACGGCTTATTTGGGCGGGAACGATTCTGGCTGCCGTAACATTTGTGAGTTATTTCATTATTATTACAATTGAACGATTTACTGGTGAAGAATCTTCGATGGGGCGAGTGAATGCTGTCTTTATTGTTGGTTATGGTGTCACCTCGGCGATAGTATTCCTAGTATTGATGTACTCCTTTCAAAAAGAATATATCACAAAAGAAAAGCAAAAAGAGCTTCATTATCTAAAGGAATACACAGATCAGCTTGAAAAAAACTACACAGAAATGCGTCGATTCAGGCATGATTATCAAAATATTTTGATTTCTATAGAAGATTTTATTAAAGAAGAGAACCTTGCAGGACTTGAAGCATATTTCTACACGAAGATAAAAAAGGCTTCTCAAGTAATGGAGCACAATAATTTTAAGTTGTCTCAGTTGAGTAATATAAGGGCTAGTGAGGTAAAAAGCCTTGTCGCTAGTAAACTGACAGTTTCACAGGAATTGGGGATTAATACAGAGATCGAGGTAAACGAACCAATCGAAGAAATACAGGCGGATTCGATTATGCTGATTCGATCATTAGGAATTATTTTGGACAATGCAATCGAAGCGGCA
Source organism: Enterococcus sp. LJL98 (assembly GCF_054871745.1). Taxonomy (NCBI): domain Bacteria; kingdom Bacillati; phylum Bacillota; class Bacilli; order Lactobacillales; family Enterococcaceae; genus Enterococcus; species Enterococcus sp. LJL98. Next base: position 1,943 of record NZ_JBTXLU010000008.1, read on the forward strand.
GCCTCAATTGAAAACGGTTTTGTTCGAGTTGCTTTTTTCAAAAATGGTAGAAAAACAGTGATTGTAACTGCCAATTCCTGTGCAGCCGATATTCTTAAACTGTTTGAATTAAAGAGAGAAGGCTTTTCTACCAAGGGTAACAATCGTGGAACGGGATTGAGTAATTTGGATTTAATGGTTTCAAAGGAAAATAATGTATTGCTGGAAACAAAGATCGAAAATGGTATGTTTTCACAAATTTTATCAATCGGGGGATAGAACATGCTTAAAGTATTTGTATGTGAAGATGATGAGCAGCAACGAGAAAATATCGTGGCTGTGATTAAAAACTATTTATATATGCAGGACTACGACGTGATATTTGGTTTTGATACAAATGATCCATTGGAGTTGTTGGCTCATCTTTCAAAAGAAGAGGATGGCGTTACCGGACTTTATTTTTTGGATGTGGATCTGAATACAGATATGAACGGAATTTCCTTAGGAGCAGAAATACGAAAAGTTGATCCTAGTGCTAAAATCGTATTTGTAACAACCCACGCTGAACTCGTCTATCTTACATTTTTATATAAGGTAGAGGCGATGGAGTACATTCCGAAGGACAATAGGGTGCAATTACAAGAGAAAGTAACAGAATGTATTGATGTGGCAGTTGAAAGATATCTGAACGTAAAACCAGGATCTAAAGAACATATTTTAATAAAAAGTGGTGATTCTCAGATTAAACTGGATGTTGCCGATGTGCAATTCATAGAATCTTCCAGTACGCCTCATCGGCTAATCGTACACTTGGATAATCGACAAATTGAATTTTACGGTAAAATCAAAGAAATGGAAGAATTAAATCCTCATTTTTACAGATGCCATCAGTCTTATGTGGTAAATACAATGAATATTGATATGGTCCATCCTAAGCAGAGGGAGATTCAAATGAAAGATGGAGAGCTGTGTTATGCGTCTGTCAGATATCTGAAAGGTCTGTTGTCCAAACTGGAAATGTTAAAGAAATAACTCAATAACTCCTATTTAAGATGATAGGAACAGATGTTGTCCCCTTTGCAAGAAATCTAAGCAAAGAGGACAACATTTGTTTACAGGGAACATTATATAGATTGAGCTGTTGACATAGCTGAGAACCGATACGGCCCTGAGCATGTTTTTTATTTATCCAAACTGTTATAAAGTAAACTAGATTTTTGTTATTGTGTGGATAATTTATTAAGTGGTAAGAAGAGGAAAAGATAGAAAAAAGCTAATGATCGACACTTTTGATATCAAAAGTGTCGATCATTAGCTTTTTTTTTACACTTTTGCCGAAAGTGCAGCTACTTAAGAAGTTTTGTATTAAGTGCTGAAACCCCTTATATAATAATGTTTGTAGAGGGGGAATACAATCAAATGGAAAATAAATTATCAATAGAAGAAAAGTTCTCAATGAAACTGTTACATGGTTTGAAGAAAAACATCGTTTTAACAGAAATCCAAGAAGCGAAAATATCTTATGGATTATCGATGCTGATGATCACTTTAGGAAAAGTATCACTCATTTATCTTATTGCTTTTTCATTAGGGACTGTTTCAGAAACACTATTGAGTCATTTGCCCTTTTGCATTGTACGCAGCTACAGTCGAGGTTTTCATGCTAAATCAAGTTTAAACTGCGGTATGAGCGGAATCATCTGTTTCAGCATTTTACCTTGGTTAATAAAAACCAACAACTGGGGTATCAGTTTCTTGCCTTCAATTTTAATTGGTTTTATCTGTACAGTCATTTTATTCTTCAGAGCACCGGCAAACACAGAGAAAAACCAAGTAACAAATGAAAGACAACGAAAAAATTTGAGAAAGAAAGCAATTATTGCAAACAGTATTTTATTTATTCTAATACTTGTTGAATGTCAAAGCTCAGAACGTTTGATAGGAATGAGCGGATTACTTATTACCTCTTTTCTAGCCCTTCCGTTAGAGAAGATACTATGGAAAAAAACTCAGGAGGAACGATGAACGAAGCAATCAACAAAGTCTGACACATTTAAAACAGATACAACTAAAAAAGAAAATTTGGGGGAATAGAGAAATGAAAGAAAAATTATTGTTATTAGCAGTTACAGTAGGAGTTGCATTAGGAAATCTAGCATTGAATCTTGGCTGTTTAGGCGGGATGTACGAACCAGTTAAACCGGATATTTTAAATATAGAAGACTAATTAGGAGGAATAAAAAAATGAAAGAAAAATTATTACTTTTGGCTGTTGCTTTTGGAGTAGCATTAGGGAATTTAGCATTGAACTTAGGGTGTTTAGGCGGGATGTATGAGCCGGAAAAACCTGATATCTTGAAATCCGAGTAATAGGGAATGTGAACTATAGGAGGTGGAAAGGTGGATAGATATATTGAGGAATGCAAACTTTTAGGAACAATCGATATTGATTTTTTGGAAAAAGTAAGTAAGACCGAAGAGTGGGACAGTCTGTTTTATGAGATGTTCGAGCTGTTGATATCAGAGGAAGAAAACACGGAAGAATTCTTTATTTACAACAAGGATCGATTGTTTTTCATGAAAAGAGAAAAGAGCATGGAGATTGAAATCAGAGAAGCAGTCGATTTCTTGAATAATGAAGGCAAAGAGGAATTTGTAATAGTCGTGGATCAGAAAAAAAGAAATGAATCGGTATTGATTCCAAAAATCATTCAGTATTTAAAGCGAAAAAAAGTAACTTATCAGCTACTGAGTAAAACAAAAGATCGACCGCTTAAAAAAAATATATCAGAAATTATTACAATCAACAGATCGGCTTGACACGATCAACTATCTATAACTAAATCAATCAGGAGGGAACAGCATGAACAACATTTTTAAAGGTAAGGATATAAAATTTGGATACAACAAGGATCATTTAGTACTAAAAGGATTATCGCTTTCTATTGGAGAAGGTCAGATTTATGGGCTGTTAGGTCCAAATGGTGCAGGTAAGTCTACTTTGACCCGAGTGATGCTAGGCTTGGATTATGCAAAATCTGGAAAAATAGAGTGGTTCGGTAAACAACCGAATAAGGGGACTAATAAACGTATTGGATATGTTCCGCAGGATTTAGCTCTTATCTACGATTTGTCAGCCTATGAAAATGTTCTATTTTTCGGCAAGCTGTATGGACTGAAAGGCGTTGAGCTGAAGGAACAGACGAAATACGCATTGGAATTTGTCGGTTTATGGGATGAACGAAGCAAGACGCCGAAAAAATTCTCAGGTGGTATGCAGAGAAGGCTGAACATTGCTTGTGGTATTGTACATGATCCGGATGTGATCATTTTGGACGAGCCTACCGTAGGAGTCGATCCTCAATCGCGAAATCATATTCTGGACTCGATTACGGAGCTAAATAAGCGTGGGAGAACGATTGTCTACATTTCACATTATATGGAAGAAGTAGAAAAAATCTGCTCTCATGTAGGGATTGTCGATAACGGACAGCTGCTTTGTGAAGGAGAACTGTATGAAGTGATTCAATATTATTCTAAACAGGAACTGATTGAGTTGGAGATGGAAGATGAAGGCTCGGTCTATGGGGAAAAATTGAAACAGTTTGATGTACTTTCTGTAGAAGGACATAGAGTAAATATTGCAATTGATCAAAAGGATTTCACGATCTTCAAAACCATTCAGAATGTATTTCCAAAGGATATCAAGAGTTTCAAATATATCACACCAAATTTGGAGCAAGTATTTTTTGAATTGACTAGAAAGAAATTGAGGGATTAAAAAATGAAAACAATTTTTTTGACCAGTTTAAAAAGAAAAATTAAATCACCATTGGTAGTGATAAACTATATTTTACTGCCGTTATTGTTGATCTTCATTTTAGGGAATGCGTTGTCAGCGGCTTTTCAACCATCTGAAAAGCAAGAGACAGAGACGACCATTGAGAAGGCTGAAACGATTGTTGTAAATAAAGATACAGGCCAGCTTGGAAAGAGCATTGTTGGATTTTTAACAAATGAAGAAAATAATCAGACGCTCGATGTCAAAGAATTTTCAAATCTAGATCAAGCAAAAAAAGAACTGGAAACAGGGAAATATGATCAGTTGATTTATTTGCCGGCTGATTTATCAAAGAATTTTCAAGAGCAAAAAGCCAGTGAAGTATCGATTTACGGGATAGACAGCAATGTCGATAAAATGAACGTCACTGCCTTGACTTTATCTGCTTTTGGAGATGGCTATCAGGTCATGAATGTCTTAAGTGAGAGTAGTACCGAACAGTTGCAGACTCATGTATATAACAGCTTATTGGTTAATGGCAGTAAGTCAGCCACGACGGCAAGAGAAAGCACTATGTCGGCAATCAGCTACTATGGTGTGACGATGCTGGTCTTGATTTTATTCTACGGATTAGCGAATACCATGAATTTTATTCAGGAAGAGTATGACGGTGCTTTGGGAGATCGTTACTTGAGTTCTTCAGTGAAGAACAGCAGCTTAGTGCTAGGACAGTTATTAACAGGAATTACTATCTCTGTTTTTCAAGGGGGGCTGATTATTTTCAGTGCAAAAGTATTGTTCAATGTTGATTATGGTGAGAAGCTATGGGTCGTTTTAGTCACGATTCTCGTCGCCTCGATTTTCTTCAATGCATTAGGCTTGATTTTAGGTGTTTTGGGTAGAAGAGTCAAGGCGTTGGACAGCATCATTACCTTGATGATTCCAGCTATGACATTTCTGGGAGGCGGTTTTGTGAAGATCGATATGGGGGCTTTGTCAGGAATCAGTATTAATGAGATTTTTCAAAAGCCGCTGTTCAATTACATTCAGCAAGGTGTTGTTGACATGGCACCGGTATACACGACTCTGGCCTATTCCGCTGTATTTATTGTGTTGTCTATCATGCTGTTAACGAAAAGGAGAGCCAAATGAAACTATTCGAGTTATATATCAAAAGAATTTTTAAAAGAAAGTTGACCTTTTTAATGATGGTTTTGCTACCGATCATGGCGACCTTCATGGTTGTTAGTCAATACAATGAATCATCGAAAGTATCACTGACGATCTACGCAAATGATCCTAAAATGGAAAGTTATATAGAGCAGATGCTTGAAAATCAGAATGTAGAAGTGGTCACTGCAAAGAATGAACAGGAAGCGATGGATCATCAAACCAACCTGGGGATCGTTTTGACTCAAGATTTGCAGGATATTTATCAAAATCCTCAAGCCCTTGAAGCGAAGATGTATGAGAAGGACGTTAGCTTCAATTCTAAATCGCTTGAAGTAAAAATGAACAGTATTTTTTCAACCATACAGACACTGGCAAAAAACTCGGCGACTCAGACATTATTTGAAGAAAATATGGAGAAAGCTGAAAAAGACAGCTCCACGATTGATTTCAAGACGGAAACATTGGGAAATCCGAATGCCGTGATTTTAACGAGTGCGTTTAATATGGTCGTATTTATCATGATTGTTTTGACAATGACGAATACCTTGCTGTTTTTAAATGACAAGATCCATTCGACAACACAGCGGTTTTTATTAACAACAAAGAGTAAGTTTAGCTACTATGTTCAAACAGTTGGCGTATTTGCCCTAATAGGTGTCATGCAATTCCTGTTGATGCTTATCCTGCTGGTCGCAGTTTTCAAAATAGATCTTGGTATTTCAGCTCAGCAGCTGCTGTTACTGATTTCTGCTTACGGGTTGTTGAATATTATTGCAGCAGGGATCGGGTTATTACTGGTAAGTGCGACGACCAAAGTATCTACTGGTCGGTTACTGGTAACGGTGGTTTCCTTACCACTGGCAATGCTAGGAGGTACCTTGTGGCCGGCGTCTATCATGCCGGAAGGAATGCAGAAAATTGCCAACTTCTTACCTACCTACTGGTTGACAGAAATTAATAATCAGTTGTTTGCAGGATTACAAGGAGCAGTTATCGGCTATTTCATCAACTTAATGATTTGCACAATCGTTATTTTTGGATTACTGAGCAGAGTGAGAAGTGAAAATGTTTAAGGAAGGCAAGTTGTACACAGGCAATGAAATCCAGCAGCTTCTGTGCTTAAGGCCATTACAGGAAAAAATTCTTTTTGCTGAAAAACACGGAAAAAATTACGATATCTATTTTTCAGTCAACTATGATCCTGCTATCAAAAAGGAGAAGCTGCTGGCTTCTCTCCAGTACGTGATGAACAAGATCGACATGTTCAGATGTAGAATCGTTAAACAGGAGAATACGTATTATTTCAATAAAAAATCAGGAGAAAACGAGTTTTTTTCTGAGCAAAGCTTGAAGGATCAGAAAATTGACGTGTTGAACGGGGATCGCCTGGCAAGATACTTCATTGATGAACGAGAAGGAAAAATTGAATTTTTGTTCCATCATCTGGTATTTGACAATGATGCGCTGCCGCTCTTTTTAGCACAGCTTGAAACCCATTTACTAACGGGTGAATGGAAAGGAGACAATGAAAACGAGCTGGAACATATGACTCATCCAGGGGTAGCAGCTGATTACTATAGGGGCTTAAAAGAAAAGCTCAAGACAAAAAAAGTGTGGAAACAAACGGTTGACTCCGGCTATGTACAGCATGAATTGCCGAAAGAAGTTTATCAGGCAGTCTGCTCTTTGAGCAACAAATTGAAGCTGACAAAGTTTGGTGTATTGTTTTATGTATTGACGCTTGTCAACAATGATGACCAGCATTTTATCGGTGTCGTTACCTCAAGAAAAGATAAATTAAAGCAGCAGCAGGTAATCAATAATTATACCGATGTTGTACCGATAGTTGTCGAATATGACAGAGAAGTTGGCTGCGGGGCTCAGGCGATGAACTGCTTCAAAGAACTGTTTTCAGCGATTTATCAGTCAGAAAATGGAACCTTTCAACAGTATATGGAGGTTTTAGGACAAAAAAGTTATGACTATATTGTTTCTTATACAAAAATGGAAGAAGAAATGCTACAGCTGTTTGATGAAATCGAATTAGGGACCTATCTTTATAAATTTGAGGATCACTTCCAATTCAATGAGTACAAGGATCGGCTTATTATGGAATGCCGATATTCAAATCAAATGACCAAAAGAATAAGTGAACACTTGGAAGAGGTTCTCCTGTCGTTGGATCGTATGGATCTGACAAAACCTTTCATTTCAGGACAGGAACCAGTTCAGCCAGAGCTGTTGCCAGACGTGGAAAAAGCAGAAACTTTGGATACATTTAAAGGTCGAAAGGACCAAGATTTACTCTTTGATTCAGGAATCTCATCACTGGAAATTGCCCAAATCATTACTGAATCCTATGAACAGTGGGGCATTCATCTAGCTTATCAGGACGTATATGGATTGACGACATTTGGTGAGCTGAAAGAGCTGATAAAAAAAGAAAAAGCTGATGTACGTTCAACGAGCATATTGGAAACTCATAGACCAATGTCCTATACAGTCCCAGAATATATCAAGCCAATGTTTATTGACAGCTTTCGCTTTTTAGAATCAGAAATGTACAACATAAAATACGCCATGAAGCTTTCAGAAGAGGTCTGTCAGGACCTGCCAGCATTCGGCAAAGCAGTAGAAGAAGCGATTTGTAGCAACGATGTATTTTTTACCGAGTTTGTCTTTTTGAATCGAGAAGTGATTGGCAATGTTAGCTCGGAGCGAACCTGGAAAATCGAAACAATTGAGATAAGCGATGTTGAAGAGCTTTCAACGATTGAAAGCAGAGTAAGCGTTCAAAGAGAGCAGAAGCTATGGGACTTGAAAATTGTGACGGTGAAGAATCAAGTAATGGAAGCTTATCTTTTCTTTAATGTGCACCATATGTTGATCGATGATATTGGTATCACGATCCTTCTTGATCAAATCGAATCCGTATTTCATAAAGAAACAGTTGAATATATTCAATATCAACAGATAGAGCAAAGCTATAAAGCTGCGACACAGGAGGCCATAGGGAATTGGAAAAAAATGATCCCGACCGAGGAGTACAAAAATATTGGTAAAGATATTTTGACCAAAGGAGGCTTTCACAAATACGAGTTCAAACTTCCGATGAGCAAAAAAGCGTATGAACAGGTAGAAGAATCCCTTTTGAACGGACTGCTTCATGTATTATCTGATTTTTTTGAAGAAGACAGGGTATATATCGGTGCCATGTATCATGGTAGGGTATGCCCCTATACAGATCGGATTGTTCATTCTTTTGCTAGAACATTGCCATTGTATTTTGACCGTAAAGACAGCCAGCGGTTAAAGCGCAGTCTACAGTGGGCCAAAGAGAATCAAGCGGCCTCCATGTATGACCTAATCAATATATTTCCAAATGTTGCGTTTCCTAAAATCATCTATCAGACCTTGATAGCAGATAAAAAGGAATCTGACATCGTAACGGGCATAAAGGAGCTCGTAGCATTGACGAAATTCCAGCTTTTCTTCAACGCACAGGTAGAAAAAGAGTGTATTACAATCGACACGTTTATTGATCCGGAAATCTATTCTGTGGCTGAAGAGGAAAATTTGATTGGCTCGTTAGCAGCATTTTTCGAAAAGAGGATACAGGAGGGGGATAAAAATTAGTGAAAAGATGTATCAGGTTTATGAACTGACAGAACTTCAGAAAAAAATGTATATCTGTAATGGACTACCAATCTATCGACTGCCATTTTTGATGGAGCTGCCGCAGCATGTAACTAACTCGCAGACAACTGCTGCACTCTGGAAAACCTTTCAGCATCACCCGACTTTGCAAGTTCATTATTTCTATGAGAAGGATCAACGTAGATTTTTTCAAAAGTTTGTTCCACTTGAAGAATGTTCAGTAGAGCTGATAAGTACCACTGGAATAAAAGATATCTATGCTTATATTGAAAAGAAAGAACATATTCTTGATCTGGCAAAAGGATATCCATGGAAAGCTGAAATCTTAGAAATTGAAAATAAAAGATATCTATATATTGAGTTTCATCATATCTGTATAGACGGTTTAGGTATCAGGAACTTTGAAAAAGAATTTTTAAGTCGTTTATTTGGAAACAAAGATACATTTATAAGCTCTGAGCTATGTTCCTATTCAAAAATCAAAGCAGTGAAGGAGGAAGCGAGGACGAGTGCATTATTGTCACCGGAAGAGACAGGACTTACGAAGAAAGTAGGTTTGGCGTTTTCCGGAAAGCAAAGTTGTCGACTTGATCCGCAACTTGTAAAAAAAGTGGCGGAGCATGCGAAGAAAATAGGTGTCACTAAAAATAATTTTTATCAAAGCATTTTTGAAAAAGTGACAGAAGATTATTTTCAGGGAAATCTGTACGGAACGGTAGGAAACTGGCGCTTAACTGGATTGAGCTTTGCAGAAATCGGTTGCTTTGTCAGAATGTTTCCAGAACAAAGAAAGAGTCAACTGTCAATCAAAGAAAATGCCCAGCGGTTGTTTGCGCACGCAGTAAAAAGGTTTGGGCAGCGTGAAGTACCAAAAAAAATTATCGCACATCAATATAAGGTGATCTACTCATACGAAGAAAATATGTTTGATTCCTTTGAATTTGTTCCTGTAGATAAATTGTGTAAATTTGATTTTTATTTCAGGATCGAACAAAAGACAGAACAGACCTTTTTAGAAATAGAGTACAGCCGAAACTATTTTTCAGATAGCCGGATAAAGAAAATATTGAAGGATTTTTGCCGATTGATTGCTATCTACAGTTTGGAGGAAAGCGTAAATGAAAATTATCAGTCAGCTGTTGGAAACAATTAACAGGATTCCGGAGCAAATTGCACTGGTTGAAGGAAGTCGAAAACTAACTTACAGGCAATTAGATGAAATTACACAACAGGTTGCAGGTTACTTGCTTGATAAGGGAATAAAGAAGAATGAGGTTGTAACAGTAGAAACTGCGGATAGATTTGAAGCAATTTGTTTGATGCTCGGTGTTGTTCGTGCAGGAGGGGCCTATTGCGTTATCCCGATGGATTATCCAGAATCCCGTAAAGAAAAAATGCGTGCTAAGATCCATTCAGTCCTGCAACTGCAGTCATTACAGGAGATAAGAGAGGTGCAAGGCAAAGCAGGTGTAATAAACGGTGAAAGAGAAGAAGATAGCTTGCTGTATATTATCTTTACATCGGGATCTACAGGGGAGCCGAAAGCTGTAGGGATTCAGGACAAGGCTATTGAAAAAATTGTTTCGCATGCTCCGTTTTATGAAGGAAAAGTAATTGGGCAGTTTGCCCCCCTTGAGTTTGATGCCTCTATTTATGAAGTGTTTGGGGGATTATTAAATGGTCTGACGATACAAATCGTCTATAAAGATGACAGTCTGGATACGGATATTATTCCTGAGCTATTTGAAGAACTAGATATGGTTTTCTTAACCACTAGATTGTTTAATCTGTATGTAGATGAATGCCCTACTGCATTTCAGCAGCTGTCTTTGGTTCTGACCGGTGGTGAGCGTGGATCGCTGTCTCACCTGAAGGAGGCAGGAAGATATTGTCGGGTAATGCATGTTTATGGGCCGACAGAAACCACAGTCTTCGCTACTAGCTATGAAATACATGGGAAAGAACAGGAATTACCAATAGGTCGCTCTTTTGCAGACTATGGACAGCTGTTGATTTTGAATGAAGCTGGGGAGGCTGTAAAAAAAACAGGAGAACAGGGCGAACTTTACATCCATGATGGCGGCTTGATGAAAGGCTATATCGGCGACCCAACAGCGACGGAAAAGGTAATGACACGATTTGAAGGCATAGCATTTTATAAAACAGGAGATATAGTATACCAGAATGAAGAGAACGAACTGGTTTACATTGAAAGAAAAGATCGGCAGGTGAAGGTTTCAGGGTTTCGCATTGAATTAGGTGAAATCGAAAAAAATGCGAAAACCTTCGGCTTAGAAAAAGACTGTCTGGCACATTATGATGGAAAGCATCTGAATTTATTTATTCAGGACTCGATTGATTTATCTGAGTTGAGAACGTATTTGAGGAGTAAATTACCAGGGTATATGATCCCTGTAATAAAAAAAGTAGACTATATACCGATGAATAAAAATGGAAAAACGGATATGGAAGCGATGAGGTGGGCGAACTAATGGAAAAAAGAGAAGAAATACTTAATACGATGGAACGTATTTTAAAAGGAAAAATCGATCAGGAAAAAACTTTTTTGGACAGCGGTGGTGACTCTATTACAGCAATGGAGGTCATCTGGGAGCTGGATACGAAAGGGTATCGACTGGATTTGAATATGCTCTTCAATCAGAATGTAGGAGAAATTTTGGATCATGTTGTGCTCGGTTAGTGAAAAAGAGAAGAAGATCATTGCCAGCTGTTTAGCAAATGAGACTGCCTATAATATCCCTTTGTTTATAAAATTTAATAAAGGGATGAACATAAAAAGAATGACTGAGATACTGACAGAATTATTACAACAACATAAGATTTTCCAGACCGCTTTTCAGATCAATGAACGCAGCTTGGAAAAGAAAATAGGCGGTATTCCCAACATAGCAGTAGAAGAAATGACTGCACGCGATAAAGAGCATATCTATCAAAGAAATCTCATTTCTATTCAGGATCCACAATTGATGAAGATCATTTTATGTAAAATCAAGGATCGTTCCTATGATTATCTATTTATGAATATCCATCATGTATTAGTGGATGGCTTCAGTACAAACTTATTTTTGAAAGAAATTATTTCAAGATATACAAGCAACACCTCATTAGGAATGATTTCAGAAAAAAAGATAGGCGTTGAATGTGAAGCTGACCGAACTAAAAATGAATTCTCCTTCAATGGATACGATCGCTTCAAAGCACAGTTACAGACTAAAAAGGTTTCTGACGGACAGCAAGTTTCTCTTCATAAGAAATTGAATCTGGCTGGAAAAAAACATAGTAACTATTCGGATTTTTCTAACAATTTAAGCGCTTTCTCTCTTAGCGTAGCAGAGTGGCTGGGATTGGAACAGGCATACTTAGCGTATCCATCTTTGGGCAGGAACAGGAATAACTATCGCTCTCTTGGAAATTTTGTAGAATTGGTTCCTTTTCAGTATAAGTTTGATCGAAAAAGCAATGAAACCAAAAAGATGTTGATTCAGAATATTCAAGAGCGAGTAATCAAAAATGCAGCTGATAATGATTTTTTTGAGACCATGAAGAGAAACAATGGGACCGGCAGTCTTGACATTTTTAATAGTATTGTTTTTGATTACAAATCGACAAGCTTGATCGATAAGACTTTAGATGAAGATCAGCAGATAATCCTTGAGGAAGAGGAGGCTTATATTGATCAAAAATTTGATTTACACTTTGTGATTTATAGATCTGAAAAAGAGCTTGAATTAACGGTTTTATCTAATGAATTTCCACAAACAGAATTGGAAGAGCTGACTACGATTTTTGAGCAGAAGCTTCAGAAAATCTATAGCGATAAAGATGTCACTGTTCAGGAGCTACTTGCTGAGTCACAGGAAATCATCCGAATAGAGCAAAATGAAGAACGATCAATTACAGGAGATATGATAGTAACCTTGAAAGAAATGATCCTCTCTCTTATCGATGAAGAGGAGTTAGACGAGGCGGAGAGCTTTTTCGATCTTGGAATTGACTCCCTGCTGTTGGTCAAATTAAAAAAGAAGATCAAACAGACCTTTGCAGTTACATTGAAAATTTCAGATTTCTTTAATAACTACACGGTCTATCTATTAGCAGAAAAAATAACAACTAAACGTATGGAGGAAAACTATATATGAATATTGCAGTATTATTTCCAGGGCAGGGTGCAGCGATCCCAAAAGAATTAATCCAGGTTTGGATGAATAATGAACAGGCGAAAAAAGTGATAACACAAGCAGAAGAAATCCTTCAAGAACCAATCCGCAGTTGGTTCACAGAGGACCTGAGTCAAGATACATGGAAATCACAAATCGCAACCTATGTCGGCGGCTTATGTATGTACCAGCTTTATAAAGAAGAAATCGGGCTGTATCCACAGGCAGCTATGGGGCATAGTTTAGGTGAGCTGACCGCTTTGACAGTTGCAGGCGTAGTGGATCTTGAAAATGGTCTGAAGCTGGTGGATATTCGTGGAAAGGCAATGAAAAAGGACATTGAAAAGCAAACGGATCAGGGGATGATGGCGGTTTTCCGATCAAGAGAAGAGATTGAGTCTTTAGTGAAAAAAGAGTCTGAGATTTTTATTGCTAATACGAACGCAAGCAAACAAACAGTGATCTCAGGATCAAAAACAGCTATTCGGATTTTTGTAAAAGAACATCATCTCGATGGTGTCCTGCTGAATGTCAGCGGCGCTTTCCATACTGAGTATATGAAAGTAGCAGCGGAGGAAGTGAGAAAACAGATTCAACAGTTGTCATTCAACTCATCTTCATCGATGCATGTCATCAGCAATCGAACCGCTCAATTCTATACAACAGAAGCACCTGCATCAGAAATTGTAGAGCAAATCATTTCCCCTGTAAAGTGGCTTGAATCGATAAAATATGCTGAAAAAACAGGAATTCAATGTTTTGTTGATTTATCGCCGTCAGGAATGTTTGTCAAAATGTTGAAAGACGAAGCGCCTATCTATGCGCTGGAACCTGGAAAAATGAATACAGCGATTGAAGCAAAATTGAAAGAAGAAGTTCAGGTAAACAGAAACTATGATTTGTTTTCTCGGGCACTGGGGATCATTGTCTCCACGAAGAATAATGGGACCGATCCAGACACATACGAAAATATCGTAGTAAGTGGATACAATCAGATTAAAGCGAATATTGGGAAAGAAGTAAACGAGGCAAACGTAAAAGACACATTAGATTTACTGGATTTGATTTTACGAAGCAAAAAGGTTCCAGTGGAAGAAATCGATGTCTATAAGACTAAACTATCGTGGGAAACAGCAATCGGTTAGGAAGAGCAGATCAGGGAAAGGAGGAAACAAGTTGGAGGACAAAGAAATTGCAATTATTGGGTTAGATATTTCTCTGCCGAATGCAGATACGAAGGAAGACATGTGGGCATTTCTTCAGAAAAAAAGAGTATCCAGCGGTGGGTTTCCTGAGAACAGACTGAAGCAGATTGCCAGTCCTTTAAGACAGACAGATACAGTGAAGGGTTCCTATTTTGAGCATATTGATCAATTTGACCATAAATATTTTAAGATATCTAAAAAAGCAGCGGATTATATGGACCCGAATCAACGATTGAGTCTCGTTTCAACAACTAAAGCATTAGAAAACAGTGGGTATCTGAATAAAATCAAGGGGACAAACACAGGTGTCTATGCCAGTGTAAACTCTACTCAGCAATATCAATATTTTCTATTGATGCAACAATTTGATCTGCGTCCGGATTTGTTGGGTATGCTCAATTCCGCAATCGCCAGCAGGATAAGTTATACATTTGACTTGAATGGTCCCGCGGTGATGACCGATACTGCTTGCTCCTCATCTTTGTATTCGGTTACTCAGGCGTGTAATGATTTGCGGGATCACAAGGTGGATACGGCACTTGCGGTCAGTTCAAATTTATATGTAAAACCCGGCAGTCAGGAAGAGAAACTGGTAGATATTTTATCTGTGGATGCAAAAACAAAGACCTTTGATGCCAGAAGCAGCGGGACTTCTATGGGTGAGGGTGTTGGAACCGTCGTGTTGAAACGTTTGGCGGATGCACAAAGAGATGGTGATTACATTTATGGTGTGATCAGAAATTATGCGGCAAATAATGATGGGCGGACAATGAACATGTCTGCGCCGAATCCGCTTGCACAGCTAGACGTATTGAAGCAGGCGTGGGAACCGCTGAAAAACGAACTGGATCAGCTTGCATTTATTGAGGCACATGGGACAGGAACGGCAATTGGAGACACGATTGAAGTAGAGGGATTGGACAGTTATTTTTCAAACCAGTCCATTTCCAGACAATCGATCGCTCTCACGGCTTGTAAGGCGAATTTTGGACATTTAGATGTTGCTTCTGGATTATTATCGTTGATTAAAACAACAATCAGCCTGAATCGTCGACAACTTGTCCCTCATCCGGATTTTCAAATACCTAATGAAGAAATCTCCTTTGAGAAATCAGCATTTTTTATTCCTGATAAAGAATACGACCTGAAACCAGGGGCACTGGCAGGTGTCAGTTCTTTTGGAATGACAGGTACAAATGTTCATGTTGTTTTGCAGGAATATGAAAATACAACGCATCAAACGACAGGTTCTGTTGGGTTAAATCTACAATCGTATTGGCTCAAAGTAAATAGAAACTCCTTTGAAAAAAAGAAAAATGCAACTGTAATTGATATAGATAATGAGTTGTTGGTGCAGTATCAGCTGAAACTGGCAGATGTTTGGGAGATCAACGAACACAAATTTCAAGGTAAGAGTTTGATGGTCGGAACCAGTTTTATAGAAATATTGGCGCAAGGGCTTACTGATACAGCCTATGATCTGAAAGCTTTTGAACTGAGAAATCTTTCTATCGCTAATCAGCTTTCTATTGAAACCGAAATTTTTAAATTATTACTGGCGATAGATAAACAAACAGGAGCTGGACAACTTTTCTTTTCGGCGGATGATAGCTGGAAAGCTTGGGTGACATTCACTTTGAAAGAAAAGGAGAGAGCAATATCTGCTGAACGCCTGCTAAAGGAAGAAGCACTTGATGAGATAGAAGTGGTCCGAGTAGTTGGGGAAAATCCAGGAGAAGACATAGAGATTTCGGCTCGCTGGGACACCGTTGAATGGCTAGGCATCAAGCCAGATAGGACCGCTGCCTTGGTAAAATTAAAGGTGCCGTCAGAACATAAAGAAGAGTTTAGAAACTATCATTTTTATCCGGCATTACTTGATCCGGCATTCAATGCGATCAATAGAACACTGGAGCCATCCGATGTTTTATTCCCATGGCATTGGGATGCAATCCATGTTTCTGAAGTCAAGCTTGAGGGAACAGAATTTTACTCTGAAATATTCTTGACAGATAAAACAAAGGATAAGATTGGCAATATTATTTTGACTTTCGATGTTCGAGTGTTTGATGAAAATAATCAACTGATTCTATCGTGTAAAGATTATAAAGTTAAAAATGCAGTGATGACTAAAAAATGGGAAATCGATCATACATTTAAAACAGAGTCTTATGAACAGCAAAATTTTCCGAAGGTTGACAGACGAGCAAGTACATTGCAAATCGTCCATCGTTCGCTAAAGAAAGAACTGGTGGCTAGGACAGACCGAGTCATTTATTTTGAGGATTTGTCAGAACTTTTATCTGAACCGCTATTACTTGAGGGGATAAAAGAAATTGATTTTTGGGATCAGCAGAATCAAAACATAGAAATGCTGGCAGAACGACAATATGATCTGGGACAGTTTTTACTGAAAATCAATGCTGAAGGGAACATCCAAACCTTTAATTACCTTAATAAACATATTTTTTCTTATAAGAGCAGGATGAATGCAGGAAATAGAGCTATTGCGTTAGGCACCTACTCTCTTAGACTGGAAGTCCATTTTGCAATTCGTCTGATTGATATGGATAAGAGCAATGCATATCTGGTCGATCAAGCATTCGCGGAAGAGGAATTTATTGTAATTAGGAATGGATACAGCTTTATTGTTCGGTTTAAAAACCAACGAATCAGTGTGACAGAAAAAAACAAATTCGAAAATAAAGAAATTCTGATTGTTGGAGGCAGCTCCGGTATAGGGCTGGCTTATACGAACTATCTAACTGAGAAACACCCAAAAGTCAGAGTGACTATTGCAGGGAGAAAAAAACGAGGTTCTAAAGATTTTGAAAAGGAGAATATTACATATGTTCAACTGGACATTACTGACGAGGAGTCAGTCAAGAAGTTTGCAGCATTTCAAGGGGAGAAATTCTCTTATATTCTGAATTTTGCAGGCGAACCGGCAGAAGGTCTGTTCGTTAAAAAATCGAAGAAAGAATTTTGTAGGAGAACTGAGAGCAAGATCAATGGCTCGATTTACTTAAGTAATTACTTTTCCGAAGCGCATGAAATTATCCACTTCTCTTCCTTGGCGGGAATAATAGGAGCTATGGGGCAAACCGAATATTGTCTGGCAAATGCCTATCAATCGGGACTTACTGATGAAGGATCGAACATTCGCTCCTTGAATCTGACTGGTTGGAAAGATGTGGGGATGTCTGTGGGCAAGGAGGATCTGCTATTTGAAAAAATTCAGACAAACGCAGGAGTACAGTTGGTGGATGCTTATGTTCATTCTTCCCTAAAGACAGCATCTATGTATACCCCAAAAAGACGGGCAGAGGAATATGCCACGATTTTAAGAAAAAACACGAAAATAAAAACAAAGAATAAAGCAACTGTAAAAAATAATGATACAGAAAAACAGGTCATTGAAGCTTGGAGAAATGTATTGGGTGAGGAAGACTATTGTCTAAAGACTAGCTTCTTTGAGCAAGGAGGAGATTCGATTACGATCGTTCAGCTATGTGAGGCACTTGAAAAATCCTTTCCGAATATTTTCGATGTAACGACTCTATTTTCTATCGCAACAATTGAAAAGCAGGTTGAATTGATTAACCAGAAAATGAAGCCTGAGAAAAAAAGTAAATTGAAAGATATCAGCTTTGATGCAAAAGAAATGCTGGATTTTTTAACTAAATAATAGTGAGGAGTAATGTAATGAACGTAAGTGAATATTTATTTAATCAAATTCAATCTGGTGATTTAGATAAAGAAACAGGAAAACAATTGTTAGAGGATGTTGTACCTGAGGATATCGCAATCGTAGGGATGTCTTGTGAATATACAGACGTAGACGGTATTCATGATTTTTATAATATGAATCGATATGGAACACGCGGTTTTAAGAAATTCCCGGAGGAACGAATCAAATACATTCCGAAGGATCACGATTACTTGTTGCGTGGTGCGGATCATTTAAATACTACGCCGGAAAAATTTTTAGAACGTCTTTGTCAGGAGCAAGGCAGCTATTTAGAAAATCTTGATTTATTTGATCCGGAATTCTTTGGTCTTTCTGAGGAGGAAGCAAAGTATATTGATCCTACTCATCGCCTGATTCTTGAGCACTCTTATCTGGCATTAGAGGATGCTGGAATCAAAATAGATGACATAAAGGATAGTAAAACAGCAATTTATGTGGGAAAGGATAAGTCAATCACTGCCAATTACCGTTCAGAAATCGAAGAGGATTCTAATTATGTGAATTCAGGAACGTGGGAAGGGATATTGGCCAGTCGATTAAACTACCTA
Source organism: Enterococcus sp. LJL98 (assembly GCF_054871745.1). Lineage (NCBI taxonomy): Bacteria > Bacillati > Bacillota > Bacilli > Lactobacillales > Enterococcaceae > Enterococcus > Enterococcus sp. LJL98. Next base: position 20,215 of record NZ_JBTXLU010000008.1, read on the forward strand.
TTTAATCTTTCCGGAGGCTCTTTTGTTATTGATACTGCCTGTTCTTCTTCTTTAGTTGCCGCTCATATCGCAGTTAAAACTTTACGAGAAAAAGAAATCGACACAGCAATTGTTGGTGGGATCGCTTTGGGATTGTTCCCAAGACAGGGAAGCACAATCGACCAATACAGTGATGTAGAAACATCAAAACCATTCTTGAAGGTTTTTGATGCACAATCTGAAGGAACAATCTTCGGCGAAGGTGCCGGTATTGTCGTCCTTAAAAGATTGAAGGATGCGATCGCAGATAATGACAATATTCATTCAATCATTCGAGGCAGTATGATCAACAGTGATGGTAAATCAAACGGTCTGACAGCTCCGAATCCTCATGCACAGAAAGACTTGCTGCTGGATGTTTATGAAAGAAACATGATTTCTCCGGAAAGTGTTGATTACATCGATGCCCATGGAACAGGGACGAAATTGGGTGATCCGATCGAGGTACGGGGGTTAACAGATGCGTATAGAAGATATAGTGATAAAAAAGGTTTCTGTGCTTTAACCAGTTTGAAAGAAAATATTGGTCATACAGTTGGAGCAGCTGGTGTTGGTGGACTGATCAAGATGTCTTTGGCTTTACAGAACAAAGAAATTTTTCCGGTTGAATCTTTTGAAGCACCGAATGAATACATTAAATTCGTTGACAGTCCGTTTTATATCCCTACTAAGTTGCAGGAATGGAAAAAAGGAAAACACCCAAGACGAGGTGGAATCAGCTCTTTTGGATTCAGCGGAACAAATGCTCATGTGATTCTTGAAGAGTATGAACATACTGAAAAAGAAGCAGTAGAAAAAATCTATCCAATCGTCTTTTCCGCGCAGACGATGGAACAAATCCTTGAGCAGCTGGAAAGTTATCAAAAGCATGAAACGTATATTCGCAAAGGCTCTCTTCAAGATATTTCATATACCCTTGTTAGAAAGAGAAACCATTTTACTACCCGACTTGGATTTGAGGCGGGCACCATGGATGAGCTTTTTGAAAAAATTGAACAAAGCATTCAATTGTTGGAGGGAAGAACACATAGACAAGGTATTTTTGCTTCGGAAGCAGCAGCGATTTCCGGTGATTTGAAAAAAATGATGGATCACAGATTGAAGAATGAAAGTGACAGCTTCGAATTGAGTGAATTGATCAAATTGTATGTAGAAGGATATGATTCCGCATTACAACAGTTCAGCTATCAGGATGCCAAGGTCCAATCATTACCGGGCTATAAATTTAAAAAGCAGTCTTTATGGGCAAATGTCAGAAAACATAATATTTATGAAAATGTTGAGCCGGGATTGGAAATGCCGACCCGACTGATCAAAAAACAAACATTGAAAACACCTAAAAATGACATTTATGCTGTGACATTATCACCCAAAGACTGGTTTGTGGATGATCATAGGATTCAGGGGAAGCGAACCTTCTCCGGTACGACATATACGGAACTGGCAGCAGAGCTTGCAAGTATTTACTTTGATGACCCGGCTTATGAAATCGAAAAGCTGCTTTTAAAAAATCTGATTCAGTTATCGGACACAGAGGCATCAAAAACATTTTATGTACATGTGAATAAAGGGGAAGAGAATCAAGTAGAGATCAGCGTTTATTCATATGAAGAGGGGGATTTGAATAAATACGTGGAACATGCAGCATTTGTTCTGAAAGCTCTGCGTGATTTCAACTATGAAAATCTGGATGTAGAAGCAGATCTGGAACGTAATCTGGAAGCAGCTATTTTTCCTTCTGATGAGAGTGATGCTTTTAAGGGGCGATGGGAATTCAAGGAACAAAACTTCCGCTATATCAACAAATCTGAAAATGAAATCATTGCTGCTCTTACGTTGAAGCAGGATTTCCTGATTGATAATGAAGAATTTTATCTACATCCTTCCATTTTAGATGGACTTTTGGGTGGAATGGTTTATGAACGAGCACAAGCGTTCCAAAAATTCTATCTGCCATTATCTTATGGAAAATTCACTTTTACAGGAAATAGCTTTACCAGAACAATGTATTCTAGGTCTGAGCTTCTTTATGACATTGAACAGGACCATGATGTGATCTCAGCAAATGTATCTTTATATAATGAAGTAGGACAGCTGGTTGCTTATCTGGATAAATATACGATGAAATCAGTTAAAAATGTTTACTTTACTCCTCATTTCCATAATGTAGTCTGGCAAGAATCTGGACTGAAGGAAACTGTTCACTTACTTGATGGGGAATCAAACGTATTGGTTTTAACCAATCAGGACAATCTGAAAGTTGGAACGGAAAAGATTCATTATCAAGACTATCAACGACTTGAAGAAAAAACTGTATCTGGAAAATATGATTATATTATCTATGCTCCGTGGTTTGGAAAAGCTGTCGTAGATAGTGCAGAGATTGAACAAGAATCTCTTTACTATTTCGAATTCGCTAAAAAAGCAGCTAAGTTTCTGAATAGAAACGGCAAGCTGATTCTTGCAGCAGATAATGGTTTCTTTATTAATGAAAATGAAGGAAAAGTAAATCCGTTAAACTATGCGTTATTAAGCTCAGGAAGAATTCTTGGCTTAGAGAATACTGGGATCACGTCGTTAATGATCAACTGTGAATTATTGGATAGTCAAAAACTGATAGCTCTGGCTCAAATGACAGAATTGGAAAATAGGAAAGTGATTTATAAAGCAGGGAAAATCTTTATTGAAAAGCTTGTAGAAATGGAAGAAATAGAAAGCCGGAGCTTCTCATTAGAAGATGAGGATTGTGTGATCGTTACTGGTGGCTATGGTGGTATCGGTTTGGAATATGTCGGTAAGCTGGTTGAGTTTAACCCTGCTAGCAAAGTAGCTGTTTTTGGTAGAACCGATGTATACACCCAGTTGACTCAAAAAGCAGAGCTGACAGAGCAGGAAAGTCAGAAGTTGAATAAAATACAGCGATTGATGGATAAAGGGAATATTCAATTTTATTCCTGCGATATCACTGAAGAGTATAAGGTAGAACAAGCGATCGAATCCATCAGTAAAGAAAGAACAATCAAAGGTGTAATCCATCTGGCAGGAGTGCCGGAGGACGGCATGTTGTTCTCTAAAACACCAGAAGAGTTTTTGAAGGTCGTTTTACCTAAAGTAAAAGGAACACTGCTGCTGAAAAAATGTTTGCAGAATCAGCCATTGAAATTTTTCCTAATGAGCTCATCTATGACAACAATCAGCGGATCACCGGGACAGTTTTCTTATACGTTTGCCAATTCATTTTTAGAAGGCTGCTCTATGACTGCACCTGAGATGAAAACAGTCTTGTGGCCAGGTTGGAATGAAGTCGGAATGGCCCTTGACTTTGGCGACATGGAAGAAGCAGAGAAGTATCTATTGATGAAATCACTTAGTACAGCAGCAGGTGGAGAATACTTAAATCTGTCGTTTAGTAAACAATTTAATAAATTGATCATGGGCGAATTCAACCCCTTGAATGCTGAAAAATTCTTAAGTCCATATATATTGCTGCCAGATGAATTTCTAGCTGTTGAAGGAACGAATGAGGATACAGAGCAAGGAGAGTACGTTGTAAAAAATTATGAAGAGCTGACCATCATGGGGGCTGAGGAGCAGGACGAAATTGAAAAGTTCATTACCGTAATTTTTGCTTCTGTATTAGGTTTGGATGAAATTGATGTAACGAAATCGTTTACAGAGCTGGGTGGTGATTCTCTCAAGGCATTTGGAATCTATAGCCCGGTAGCTGAGCAATTTGAAATCGATATCGAAGTTGCAGATGTCTTCATTTATCCGACCGTCAATCAGTTAAGTGACTATGTCAAGGAGTTGATAGAAGAAAATGCAGCATGAGCGTGAAGTTGTCATCGTAGATTGTATCTACGATATACCCAATAAAACATCTCTTGGAAACGCAACAGTTAAAACGACTATCAAGGATAACAAAGATATTTTAAAGGGAAGATTAAAGGAGATGGAGAAGCTCCAAGAAACAGAAATTACCTTTAATGATTCATTTCATGGCGTATTTTATGAATCGATCGATGAACGGTTTCCATTGGAAAGTATTTCTTTAGATAAGAAAAGATATTTGATTTCAAGTGAAAAAATCACACTGTCTCTTTTGAATAGTTTATTGAAGCGAAACCATATCGATCAGAAAAAGGGCTTTCTATTGACACTTGGAAGTGCTAATACAGACAGTCTGTCAAAATACCAACTGATTGAACGTAATGGGGAAACGCTGGCTCAGAATTTTGAGCTGGCCGATCCTCTGGGATATCTTAAACTGCTTGATTATCAAGGCACATTTGCAGTAGAAAGCATTAGTGAAGCATCAACTTCAGGAATTGCCTCTCTCTACAATGCTTATATAAAGATAAAGGAAGGGGCATTCGATACAGCCATAGTTGGTGGTGCCAGCGCGGTCACTTTCCCAGTACCATTTGAATTTTCGCAATTTGGAGTAGGGGATGAACGATTCATCGAGCCCTTTGAGGAAGATGCAAAAGGTCGTTATTTTTCAGAAGGAGGGGCCGCATTTCTGCTGAAAGAAAAACAGCAGGCAGAAAAAGACGGTGATCAGATTCTTGCGGAAATCAAGGATATCTCTTCTGGCACGATGGGAAATGTCGTCGTGAATAGAAGGGCAGTAAAAAAAATGCTGGAACGTTCTTTTTCTAAAGCAGCTGTGGCGTCGAATGACAATATAGTCGTTGAGCTGTACGGTCGTGGGAACGAAGTAGATGATGCGGCAGAGTTTTCTCTGGTGAAGAACCTCAAGAAAACGTATAGCAACCTAAAAGGAGGATTTTTTAAAGAGGACATCCACTACGTTGTAGGCTATTATTCTTTACTAGGCTTATGTCGAATGCTGGATGCGGAGGATGAAAAAAGTGGAAGACTCATAAAAGAGCCCAACCGTTTAATTGGTCAAGTCGACGAAACGTTATGGACAGACCAGTTTGATGAAGCCGCTCTGATTTCCATTTTAGCATATTCTATGTACGGCAACATGTTTAACCTGTTGATCAAACGAGTCAATACAATGAACGAAGGGAGTGAAGTGTCATGAAAATTATATGCTTTCCGTATGCAGGTTCACACACACGAATCTTTACACCTTTACGTAACTATTTGAAGGAAAAGAGGGTTTCAGCAGAGATCATTGAGGTCGATTATGCCGGACATGGCAGACGCTTTTCTGAAACACTGATTCACTCGATCCAAGAAAATGCAGTAGATGTTTTCAAACACTTGCTTCCTGAACTGAACAAGGAGGAGCCTGTTATTTTAGTCGGCTACAGTATGGGCTCCTTGATTGCTTATGAAATAGCGAAATTAATGCTTGAACAAGGAATTGAGGTGAGCAGGCTGCTTTTCATGGCTGCAACACCACCGCATAAAATCGAAGTTTCAACTGAAACCTACGAGGATGAAGATGACTTTCTAAAAAAATGTCAGACATATGGTTTGATCAAGGAAGACCAATTTAAATCGAAAGAATTGAGAAAATTATTTTTACCGGCTTTGTTCAATGATATTACGTCTGTTGATCATTATAACTTAACCAACAACTATCAACGAATATCGTTTGATAGAAAGGTTGCGGTTTCTGTTTTCCAAGGAGAGATGGATGAGACAGTTTCTTCTATCAACAAATGGCAGGAACTATCTGATGGACAAATAGCTCTTTATACCTATCCGGCCGGTCATTTCTTTTACTACGATTGCCAGGAAAAGCTGTTTGCAGATATCTATACTGCTTTAACTGATCAATCAAAATCATTGAATACAACAACAGACAGGGGGAGGAAAATAGATGGAAAATTTATTGTCACTGCTAAAGCAGAAATTGCTGGAAAATCCTGAAAAAGAAGCAATCATAGAAAAAAACAGAACAATTACGTACAGCAGGCTCAATGCGCTATCGAATAGCTATTTCAAAAAATTAGAAGCGGCCAATGTACAGCCGGGAGAGGTAATCGGAGTTGAGCTGGACCGTAGTATAGAAGCAATTGCAGCCATGATCGGTATTTTGAAAATCGGTGCGGCGTACACAGTCATCAATAAGGATTATCCTGAAAGCCGAAAACAAATGATGGTAGACACGCTAAACATACGAATGATCATTGATGAAAATGATTTGTCGGATGATATGGATGGATCCGTCTGGTTATCTAAGCATGAGCGAAAGGAAGACTCTCTCTGCTATGTAATCTTTACATCAGGGACCACCTCTGAACCAAAAGCGGTTGGGATCCCAGATCGCGCAGTTGTCCGTTTGATCCATGAAGAACGATTAGGCTTGAGTCCAGAGAAGACGATATCCCATATCAGTCCACTGGAATTTGATGCTTCCATTTTAGAGATATGGGGCGGTCTATTGCATGGTATGACCATTTCTCTACTGACGAAGACTGAAATATTAAGTATCTATAGCGTGGAGGAAAGAATCAATCAAGGTATCGATATTATGTGGGTCACCTGCTCATTATTCAATTTTTGGATGGATAAAAAACCTGAGATGTTCAAAAGCCTGAGTCATGTGATTGTTGGAGGCGAGCAACTTAGTCTTTCTCATGTCAAAGAAGCCTTGAACTACACAAAAGTGATTAATGGCTATGGCCCAACTGAAAACACTGTGTTTACAACATTGGATGTGATGGAAAATGATGTTGAAGAAATTTGCATAGGTACGAGTATTTATGGCACAGAAACCTATATTATAGATGAACAGGGACAAGAAAGTAGTGAAGGCGAGCTCTTTGTCAGTGGTGCCGGGATTGCTTTAGGCTACTTGAATAATGAAGAAAAGACGGCAGAAGCCTTCGCCGAATGGCAGGGAAAAACGATTTACAAAACCGGAGATCTGGTTAAAAGAGGTGAAGATGGCAGGCTGATTTATATTGGCAGAAAAGATACACAGGTAAAAGTAAATGGGTACAGAATTGATTTGCAGGAAATCGAAGCAAATGTTAAATCGCTGGGAGTCAAGAACTGTCATGCTTTTGTTAAGGAGCGAAAGATATTTTTGGCAGTCACAACACAGCATCCTCGGTTATTGGAAGAATTAAGACAGCGATTGCCAATTTATATGTTACCGGCGAAAATCATCTGGGTATCGGAGTTGCCCCTTACTGCTAATGGAAAAACCGATACAGGGAAGCTGTATGAACAATACTTTCTTTCTACACCGGAGAAGGTCATTCGGATTCTTGAAAAATATTGCACTGGGAAAAAAATCGATCTGGCTACCAGTATTTTTGAACTTGAAGTCGATTCGGTGATCATTTGGGAGCTTGTACGTGAAATCAATGATCAATTCAATGTAAATTTAAGTTTTTTCGATGTTATTGAAAATGCTGTTGTGTCCGAACTGGTCAACTTGCTTGGGGGTGAATATCTTGCAGCGCACAATTTATGATTTTTTACTAAAAAAATACGATGTCTCTAAAAGAAAATTGAGTGGTTCAATGATCAGTCAAATGGAAGGCTACTTAAAAAAATACTGGTTCTTAAAAATTCTTGGGATCATCGCTTTCTTCACATTATTTATGCTTAATGAAAAAATGCGGAATGTAGAATCGTTTAAATTTGTGGGAGAAATGTTACTGATGCTACTATTTGTTACAGTTGCATACTTTAAATTTTCACCGGTTTGGTACATGCTTTCGCTGAGTCCCAGACGAAAATGGCTCGATTATTTATTGATCGGTACCGGGATTGTTCTTTGTTTGAATTTACCTGTTTATACGATCGGCAGCTACTCGCCGAATGCTGATACAATACAGCTGCTTTTGAAAGCGATTGGTGCTGGTATGATCATTCTGGGGATTTATCGAAGGCTTCACTATCAACAGTCAGGTGTTGTCTGGAAGTGTGCTGTATTCGGTGGATTGCTAATTATCGGAATGCTAGGCTTCCTTTCATGGGAGACCATTTCTCAAAATATTTATTTAAGCTTTTTGTTACTGATAAACAGTAGTTTTATTATCGATTTTGTCTTCTCGTTATTTTTGAAGCATAAAGTCAGCCTAGAGAATAAAGAGGGTAGTTTTGTTTAAAGGAGGGGAAAATATGATTACTTCCAACTTGCTGGAGCTTGCAGAGAAATCAATCGATCCTTTAGAAATATTGAGCTCCGATGAATTGAAACGCTATGAAAATATGTCGAGCGAGAAAAGAAAACAGGAATTTCTTGCCGGCAGATATGCATTGAAAACAAATTTACTGGAACATCGTTTTTCGACAGAAGAAACATACAATGACATTTCTATTGATTATGGATCGTTAGGTTATCCAATGCTCAGAGAAGGAGACTTTGAAATTGGGTTGAGCCATTCTCGAAACTATGTGTTTTCTGTTATTTATTCAAGGGAAAATATTGTCGGTGTAGATATTGAGACGATCAGAAGCGACATATTTTTAGAGAAGTTACTGACAGATTCGGAAAAAGAGCTGTTTATTGATAGTGATGTGACTTCAAAAATGGCATACATCCTTTTCAGTTGTAAAGAGGCGTTGGGAAAAGCGTTGAAAATCGGTTTACTTGCGGATTACTCAATTTATGAAGTAAAAAAAGTAGAAGATATGACGATACTGAATAACCAAGTCTTTCGACTGAGCTTTAAAAAGTTTCCGTTCCTTACTGCCTATTCTTTTGAAAAAGAAGAAGGTGAGATCTGCAGTTTTGTTGTACAGCAAGGGATAAAAGCTGAAAAGATATTGCAGGAGCTTATCTGATGTAGCAGGCTATAATTTGTTGACAGTAAAAAACAGGGGAATCTGTTGAAACGTTATAAAGTCAATTAATTTAAGATGGAACAAAGGAATTCTGAGGTCGGGTCAAAAAGAAAAATTGAAATGGTCCCGACCTCTTTGAAGTGAAAATTTCACATATGGAGGGAAGAAAAATGGATTATCCAGGCATTCAACAGACAATCGAACAATTTGATCGATCATCTTTAGCAGAATTTGAATTAAATGAAAATGGACGGGTGCTCCACATGACAAAAATAAGCACGATCAAACGAAATAAATCCGAGACAGAACGTTCATTACAGAAGAGTGCTATTGAAGACATAAGCGAACCACTGGTAGGACCTTCGGCAGAAAAAATGATTTGTGCCCCACTTGTGGGAATCGTTTACTTACAGCCGACACCCGATGCAGCGGCATTCAAAAAAGCTGGTGATTCTGTTAAGAAAGGAGAGGTAGTCTGCATTATTGAAGCAATGAAATTGATGAATGAGATCGTGAGTGATCAGGATGGAGTTATAGATAAAGTATTAGTGGAAAATGAAGCAGTTGTTGAATTTAATCAGCCATTATTTCGCATTTTACCCAAACTTTCAAAATAATAAAGTCTATGTCGGAAGGTAACATGAATCTGTTCCTTTTATCAATGTGTCGACAAAGGTCAAGCGTCGTGCATAGAAGCTTTTGCAAAGAATCCTATACATAGTTGAAAAAAAGAGGTGGAGAGATGTTTTCTAAAATTTTAATAGCTAATAGAGGAGAAATTGCTGTTCGGATTATTCGTGCTTGCAGAGAGCTGGGAATAAAGACGGTAGCGGTGTATTCAGAGGCTGACCGTGAGGCACTGCATACACAATTGGCCGATGAAGCTGTTTGCATCGGAACGGCCAAAGTCTCAGATTCGTATTTAAACATTCAAAATATTCTAAGTGCAGCCATAGTTACGGGGGCTGAAGCGATTCATCCCGGTTTTGGATTTTTATCAGAAAATAGTAAATTTGCTTCCATTTGCAGTGAATGTCAATTGACATTTATTGGCCCTCCAACAGAAATCATCAATGGGATGGGCGATAAAATGAATGCTAGAAACACAATGCTTGCAGCTGGCATTCCGGTAATTCCGGGGAGTCAGAGAAATATACGAACGTTAGCAGAAGCAAAAAAAACAGCAGAGGGCCTAGGCTATCCAGTTATGCTGAAAGCTGTTTCTGGCGGTGGTGGTAAAGGAATTCGAAAAATCCACTCTGGTGAGGAGATGGAAAAAAACTTTACAGCTGCCAAAAAAGAAGCCGCTGCCGCTTTTGGAGATGATGAGATGTACCTGGAGAAGGTCATCTATCCGGCAAGGCACATCGAAGTCCAAGTATTGGGCGATAAATTTGGTACGATTCTTCATTTAGGGGAACGTGACTGTTCCTTGCAACGAAATAACCAAAAGCTGATCGAGGAAACGCCGGCTGCTCATCTGACTGCTGATAAACAAGAAGAATTGTATGATCTTGCGCTCAGAGCAGCGAAAGCAGTTTCTTATGAGAGTGTCGGGACAATTGAATTTTTAATTGATAAAAAATCACAGGAAATCTATTTTATGGAAATGAATACTCGTATTCAGGTCGAGCATCCTGTAACTGAAATGCTTACAGGGATTGATTTGATTAAAGAACAAATATGCATTGCTTATGGGCATAAGCTATCTATTCAGCAGTCAGATGTGGTGTTTACGGGACATGCGTTGGAATGCAGAATCAATGCAGAAAACCCTGAAAATAATTTTGCGCCCTCCTGTGGAAAAATTCAAACCCTGCTGCTACCAAGTGGAGGTTTAGGATTGAGAGTAGATAATGCGATCTATCAAGGGTATGATATCCCGCCATTTTATGATTCGATGCTGGCTAAAGTGATCGTGCATGGGAAAAATCGAAAAGAAGCGTTGATGAAAATGAATCGAGCTCTTTCGGAGTTTGTCATAGAAGGCGTCAAAACAAATAAAGACTACCAACTTGCTTTGATCAATCACCCAGATATAGTGAATGGAAACTATACAACGGCATTTATCAATGAATGTTCAATTGACAATCAAACTGTAAAATAAAGTAGAACGCTCTATTAGGTATGCTGCCTTATATTTGGAGCCGTAAAAGCATGTGCCGAGCGCAGCATATGAGAGTTATAGGAGCGGTCTATTTCCAAGTGTAGTCGCTGTGTCATGGAATAAAGGGAAATAAGATTACTAGAATAAAGAAGCAGAGAAGTGACAGACTTGTTTCAAAAAAAGTATAAAGGAGGATAAAAATGAAATTATTCAGTAATACCGTATCTAGTGAGAGTCGTGGAAAAAGTAAGATAAGAGTCATTATTCCAGATGGATTATGGAAAAAATGTCAGAGCTGTAGTGCTACTTTTTATGCGAAAGATATAAAGAACGAGCAGGTATGTCCAGAATGTGGTCATCATTTTAGAATGAACGCTAATGATCGATTGGCCATTCTTTTGGATGAAGGAACTTTTGTTGAATGGGATAAGGAAAATGAGTGGAAAGATCCTATTCGTTTTCCAGGGTATCTTGAAAAACAAAAGAAATTGAAAGAAGATACAGGCTTGGATGAAGCTGTTATCACAGGAACAGGCGAGATACTCGGTGAAAAAACAGCAATTGGTGTGATGGATACTCGTTTTATTATGGGCAGTATGGGACAAGTGGTTGGTGAGAAAATCACACGGCTTTTTGAAAAAGCTGCTTTTCAGAAGTTACCAGTGATTTTGTATACAGCTTCAGGTGGAGCGAGGATGCAGGAAGGTATCTTTTCGTTGATGCAAATGGCAAAAATTTCTGCAGCAGTTCAACGATTTTCTGAGGGGGAAAAGCCTTATATAGCTGTTTTGACCGACCCGACAACGGGCGGTGTTACTGCAAGCTTTGCTATGCAGGGAGATATCATTCTTGCTGAACCTGGTGCGGTAATCGGTTTTGCGGGGAGACGGGTGATTTCTCAGACCACCAAGCAAGAATTGCCGGATGATTTTCAGAAAGCAGAGTTTTTACTGGAAAATGGATTTATTGATAAAATCGTTCCTCGTGTAGACCAGCGAAAAATGTTGAAAAAGATTTTAAAACTACACAGTCCAGTGAGGTGAAAAAAGATGATTAAAACTCCTTGTGAAATTGTTCAGGCAGCCAGATCTTTGGCAAAGGGATCTGCTTATGAATTTATTGATCATATATTTGAAGATTTCGTTGAATTTCATGGAGACAGATATGCCGGGGATGATAAAGCAATAGTGGGAGGAATTGCATATTTGAAGGATATCCCTGTTACCGTAATAGGGATTCAAAAAGGAAAAAGCTTGGAAGAAAATATTCAGGCCAGATTCGGTTCTCCTAGTCCGGAAGGGTATAGAAAAGCGTTACGCTTGATGCGTCAAGGTGAGAAATTTAATCGACCGATTATTACTTTGATCAATACGCCTGGTGCTTTTTGTGGAGTGGAAGCAGAACAGCGTGGCGAAGGAGAGGCAATTGCAAAAAATTTGTTAGCAATGAGTCATCTAAAGGTCCCAATCATTGCAATCATCACAGGAGAGGGAGGTAGTGGTGGTGCTCTTGCTCTTGCCTTAGCGGATGAGGTTTGGATGCTGGAATACTCGATTTATTCCATCCTATCTCCAGAAGGGTTTGCAAGTATCTTGTGGAAGGACAGTAAACGATCAGAAGAGGCTGCTGAAATTATGAAGCTGACACCTGCTGATTTGAAAAAATCTAAAGTTATTGACAAAATCATCAAAGAAACGGATGAAAATGAACTATTTTCTATGCAAGAAACAGGGCAGAGAATTAGTACTGATTTGCTGAAAAACTTGAAAAAATTGCAACGTCAAAATGTAAATGAATTGATAGAAAACAGATACTTGAAATATCGGGTGTTCTAAAAGTTGAAAAGCGATGAAGTGAGAATGGAGGATGGATCAGAAACAATGACTGATTACATCCTCTTCCTATGATTACCAGCATTGGCTATTTTCTACATTGATTGCCAAATAAAAGCTATTAGTGCGGTCAAAAACCTAGTTGCTTTTTTGCAACACTCTATTTTTTTATTAATCAGTCAATACAAATAAAAAATTCTCGTTTTTCGCATATAAAGCTCCCGTATTTTAATGTAATGGTCATTATCAGGACCATAAAAAGATTGATATCCAAAAAATACATGGATTCCGAAGTAATACTTTGTCTGGTAATCAGCAGGTTGCGAAATAGAAGGATCGTGTAGGATAGAACCAATAAGATAAACCATTACCGGAGAAACAGTTAGAGGTACCTTTTTTGTTATGTTGTCTTTGTGGAAAAACTTCTTCCAAACGCAATGCCTAGCGTCTATTTATAGTGACCTTGAACTGATTCGTACAGGTACGGGCACAAACGGTTTTGATCAATTAGAATATGCTTGATTTTCTTGGTAGTAGTACACAAACGGATGTATTAGGAAATCAGGAACGAAATACCCAGTAGCAGCACAAGCTTAAGAAGATGCATGCAAACCTTTGAACTCTTGATCAAACAGGAGTTCAAAGGTTTTTTTGTCTAAAATTGGTAAAATTGCCGACTTCTCGTTATAATTAAGTAAGAATGCATATCGTTCGCCTAGCGAATGGCAGTTGATGGGAAGGAGGGGCTTTTTTTGAGTAAGCGTAGAGAAGTCATTTATGAATATTTCATTCATCGAAAACGTGAGGATCAAAATGATGAAGGAATCACGACATTGGAAGTTTCTGAGCAGTTGAAATTTCAACGTACCAATGTCAGTAAAGACCTAAATGAATTGGTTCGGTTGGGCAAACTAATGAAAACAAAGACACGTCCGGTGAAGTATTACTTGGTAGAGGCATCGAAGACAGCGAGATTGGATGTTGAAGGACAAGTGACAGCAGATGCGTTTGAAAGAAAGGAGCTTCCAGTTGAGCACCAACATTTTTTCGCTCAAGAAGATGCCTTTACGCATTTAATCGGTTATCGTGGTAGCCTGAAAAACGCAGTAGAACAGGCGAAAGCTTCCATTTTATATCCTCCCAAGGGATTAGACTGTCTGATTACTGGGCCGACAGGGTCGGGGAAGACTTATTTTGCTCATTTGATGTTTCAGTATGCAAAAGAAAGGCAAATGGTTGAAGCATCGAAAAAATTAGTCGTTTTTAATTGTGCCGATTATGCGCATAATCCTGAATTGTTAATGAGTTATCTGTTTGGTTATGTCGAAGGTGCTTTTACCGGGGCGGAGAAGGAGCGTTCGGGCTTAATTGATGAAGCGAACGAGGGGATATTATTTTTGGATGAGGTCCATCGTTTACCTCCGGAAGGGCAAGAAATGATTTTTTATTTAATGGATCATGGGTTGTACAATCGTCTCGGTGAAGTCGGGAAAAATCGTCAGGCCAATGTTCGGGTGATTGGAGCAACGACTGAAAATCCAAGTTCTGCCTTGTTAGCGACTTTTTTACGTCGCATTCCCATTCATATTCAGCTGCCGTCATTTGAAAAGCGAACGCCACAGGAAAAAATGGAACTGATTCAAATGATGGTTGCACAAGAAGCGACCCGAATCAAGCGACGAATCTCCCTAACAGAAGAAGTCATTCGTGCGTTAATTGGCAGCGTCACTTTTGGAAATATTGGGCAATTAAAATCGAGTGTGCAGCTTGTTTGTGCTCGAGGTTTTTTAAATCATATGCAACACGAACAAATTGATCTTTCGCTAGCGGATTTACCTGAAGGGATTCGAGCCGGTTTGCGTTCGCTAACGAGTCGCCGTGAAATGTCGATGGGGCTAGCAGGTTACTTGCCGAACCAACTGATTGTCGATCCAGATCAAGAATTGAGCAATCCTTATTCTGATAGCTACGAACTCCCCTATAATCTTTATGATATTATTGGCAATAAGGCCGCGTTTTTGCGTTCAGATGGCGTTGATCAAGAAACGATTAATCACTTTATTTCGACGGATATTAACATCCATTTGCAATCTTTTTATAAAGATCATGGGTTCTCCTTTTCAACTGAAAATAAATTGAGTGAGTTTGTAGATGCCAAAGTAATTGCGGTGACCCATCAAATTTATCAACATGTCCAGGAGCATTTACCCGTTCATGCCCAACAAAATTTTATTTATGGAATGAGTTTGCACATCGCTTCTTTCTTAAAGAAGTTTGAATTAGGAGAAGAACGCTCCATTCATTCGAATATTCGTTTAATGGTTTCTGACTATCCTTTAGAGTTTCAGTTAGCGCAAGAAGTACAACAATTAATCGCCGACTTCTTTCGGATTGAACTGCCTGAAGATGAGACTTACTATTTGGCGGCTTTATTGATTTCTTTGCGGCACAGTCCTTCAGATGGGAAGATTGGCCTCATTATTGCCGCTCACGGAAATAGTACGGCTTCGAGTATGGCTGAAGTCGCGCGCCAGTTGTTAGAGTTGGAACAAGTTTTTGCTTTAGATATGCCCTTAGATATGTCACCTAAGATTGCTTTTGCAAAAATGAAAGAAATGGTACTGCAAGCAGATCAAGGAAGTGGCGTCTTACTGCTCGTTGATATGGGATCGCTCGCGCATTTTGATGAAAAGTTAGAAAGTGAAACGGGGGTAACCGTTCGAACCTTAGACATGGTGAGTACACCGATTGTGTTAGAAGCGGTGCGAAAAGCTGAGACGCTCGGCTTAACCTTAGATGATTTGGTTGAATCGCTTCAAGGGTTCCAAGGTTATAGTTTATTGAAGGAGATTCAAGCAGCGCAAGCACCAGCAATTGTTGATCGACCGCAAGCGATTTTAGCTATTTGTGCTTCGGGTGAAGGGACCGCTCAATACTTAAAAGAACAATTAGAACACGCCTTGGAGGACAAGGGAATCACTCACGTTGAAGTGCTAACAGAATCGGTCCTTTCAATTGCGCGACGGATACCGGAAATTCAAAAAGACTACCAATTACTGGCTGTGACTGGCGTGATGAATCCTCAAATAGATGTTCCTTTTCTTTCGCTGGAAGCTTTTTTTCAAGCAGATTTGGGAGAGCTATTAACGAATCTCCTTCTAGGTGAGGCGTTGCCTGAAGAGGTACCGCTAGAAAGTCTTGAAGCCCGCGAAGTGTGTCTATCGTATTTAGAAGAAAATATCTTGTTTTTAAATCCTGCGAAAGTGATTGACGTGTTATGGGAAGCGGCCACCAGCTTGTGCGATCACTGGTATGGAAAGAAAAAACAATGGCATTTTCAAATTCATTTTACCATGCATGTTGCGGGCGTTTTGGAACGCTTATTGCTTCGACAACCTTTAAGTGGGACGAAAGAAGAAAAGGCTCAAGTCCAGAGGCACCCACATTATACCGTGTTAAAAGAGGGACTCCATGAGATTGAAACGGCCTTTCATTTAGAGTTTCCTGAAATCGAACTGTATTATATTTTAGGAATGTTAGATACACAAGGCGAGACACAATAAATACACTAGAGTAGGAAATACTCCTAGTGTATTTATTTTTTTTGCTTTTTTGAAAAAAAACCTCTAGTGTATGGCTGAAGTTGGCATGCTTGTTGCTAGATACTAGAGAGAAGGGGTGAAAATATAGGGTGGGAGGTTAAGGAGATGGACATTCAATTAGCACGAATTGATGATCGTTTGATTCATGGGCAAGTTGCAACGGCTTGGACCAAAGAGACTGGCGTGAATCGAATTATCGTTGTGAGTGATGATGTCGCGAAAGACCCTCTTCGAAAGTTCATGCTACAAGAAGCGGCTCCTCCAGGCGTCAAAGCGAACGTCGTTACAGTGGGAAAGTTATTATCTATTTATACAAATCAATTATTGGCAAATCAAAAAATAATGCTTTTATTTACGAACCCACAAGACGTGGTTGCTTTAATTCGAGGAGGGGTTCAAATTCCTTCCGTAAATATTGGTGGGATGCATTTTGTCGCAGGGAAAAAAATGATCACGAACTTTGTTTCTGTCGATGAGAGGGATATTACAGCTTTTTGTTATTTAGACCGTCGTGGCGTTGTGTTAGAAGTAAGAAAAGTACCAGCAGATCGAAAAGTTTTTTTAATGGACTTATTAAAAAAACACAGCAAGTAAAAATGAATTATAGGAGGTAGAGTAATGGTAGGAATTATCCTCGCAAGTCATGGAGAGTTTGCCAATGGATTAATGCAATCAGGTGCGATGATTTTTGGAGAGCAAGAAAACGTCGCAGCTTGTGTCTTGCATCCAAGTGAAGGGCCAGATGATATCAAAGCGAAAATGCAAGCGGCAATCGACTCCTTTGATGACCAAACAGAAATTTTATTTTTAGTGGATTTATGGGGAGGAACGCCTTTTAATCAGGCCAATAGCTTGTTTGAGGCGCATAAAGAAAATTGGGCAATTGTATCAGGTATGAATTTACCGATGTTAATTGAAACCTATGCTGCCCGTTTATCCATGGATAAAGCGCAAGACATTGCTGCAGCTATTTTGGATACCGCCAAAGACGGCGTAAAAGTAAAACCGGAAGAATTAGAACCAAAAGAAGCAGTAACAGCAAGTGTTGCGGAAGTGCCACAAGGTGCCATTCCAGCTGGAACGGTTTTAGGTGATGGTGAAATTAAATTTGTTTTGGCTCGGGTCGACTCGCGCTTGCTCCATGGTCAAGTCGCAACAGCTTGGACAAAAGCAACCAATCCAACTCGGATCATTGTTGTTTCCGATGCGGTGGCTAAAGACGATTTACGGAAAAAATTAATTGAGCAAGCGGCACCGCCAGGGGTAAAAGCGAATGTCATTCCGGTTGATAAAATGATTGAAATCGCAAAAGATCCACGTTTTGGTGCGACGAGAGCGCTCTTGTTATTTGAAAACCCAACCGATGTGTTACGTGCGGTTGAAGGTGGCGTGAAAATTAAAGAAGTCAACGTTGGTTCATTGGCACATTCAACCGGTAAAGTCGTTGTGAGTAAAGTATTGTCGATGGGACAAGAAGATGTGGCGGCTTTTGAGAAATTAGAAGCCCTAGGGTTGACCTTTGATGTACGCAAGGTTCCGAATGATTCCAAAGATAATTTGGATGAATTGTTGAAAAAAGCGAAGCGAGAACTCGCTTAAATAAAAGAAATTGAGGAGGTTTATTATGTCTGATTTAAACTTAATCCAGATGATTCTAGTCGTATTTGTCGCTTTCTTAGCGGGGATGGAAGGGATCTTAGATGAATTCCAGTTTCATCAACCCTTAGTTGCGTGTACGTTGATTGGTCTCGTTACTGGGAATCTAGAAGTCGGTATTATTTTAGGTGGTTCTTTACAAATGATTGCGCTTGGTTGGGCAAACATTGGTGCAGCGGTTGCACCAGATGCAGCCTTGGCGTCAGTTGCTGCAGCAATTATTTTAGTTTTAGGTGGTCAAGGAAAAGCAGGAATTCCTTCTGCGATTGCGATTGCGATTCCTTTGGCGGTTGCTGGTTTGTTCTTAACAATGTTGGTGCGAACCATTGCTGTGCCAATCGTTCATTTAATGGATAAAGCAGCCGAGGAAGGGAATTTCCGGAAAATTGAGATTTTACAAGTATTTGCGATTGCAATGCAAGGGGTGCGGATTGCGATTCCAGCAGCAGCACTACTTTTCATTCCAGCGGAAACGGTAAAAAATACGCTAGAAATGATGCCTGCTTGGTTAACTGATGGCATGGCAATTGGTGGAGGCATGGTTGTGGCAGTAGGTTACGCCCTTGTTATTAATATGATGGCAACCAAAGAAGTCTGGCCATTCTTTGTTTTAGGTTTTGTGCTAGCGGCGATTTCTGAACTAACCCTGATTGGAATTGGAGCAATTGGTGTGGCTTTAGCTCTCGTTTATTTAAACCTTTCAAAAATGGGCGGTTCATCTACCGGTGGCGGTAGCAATTCAGGCGATCCGTTAGGCGATATCTTGAACGATTACTAAATCTAAAAAAGGAGGAAATCAAACAATGGCAGAAGAAAAAATTCAATTAACGAAAAAAGATCGTCTAGCAGTCGCTTGGCGTTCCACTTTTATTCAAGGTTCTTGGAACTATGAGCGGATGCAAAATGGTGGTTTCGCATTTTCAATGATTCCAGCAATTAAAAAATTATATGCTTCGAAAGAAGATCGGACTGCGGCATTAAAGCGTCACTTAGAATTCTTTAATACGCATCCTTACATTGCTTCACCAATTTTAGGGGTGACGTTGGCATTAGAGGAAGAACGTGCGAATGGGGCACCCGTCGATGACGTGGCGATTCAAGGGGTAAAAGTCGGGATGATGGGACCGTTAGCAGGTATTGGGGATCCAGTATTTTGGTTTACGGTACGTCCGATGTTGGGTGCTCTAGGTGCTTCCTTGGCTTTAAGCGGAAACATTCTAGGACCGATTCTTTTCTTTGTCGCTTGGAATATCATCCGTTGGGGCTTCATGTGGTACACGCAAGAGTTTGGTTACCGAGCAGGTTCAGCGATTACAGATGACTTGTCAGGTGGCTTGTTGCAAGATGTCACCAAAGGAGCATCCATTCTGGGGATGTTCGTTCTTGCCTCACTTGTCCAACGTTGGGTAAATATTTCCTTTACTCCTGTCGTTTCGGAAGTTACTCTTTCAAAAGGAGCTTATGTTGAATGGGATAAAATTCCGATGTCAAGCGAAGGATTAAAACAAGCCTTTCAAGAGGTAGGCTCTGGTAAGGCCTTATCCAATATTCAAGAAACCACGCTGCAAGCCAACTTAGATCAGTTGATTCCAGGCTTGGCGGGCTTGTTATTAACCTTACTATGTATGTGGTTATTGAAGAAAAAAGTGTCACCGATTCTTATTATCTTAGGATTATTTATTGTTGGGATTTTAGGCCACGTTGCCAATATCTTATAGAAAAGACCTGTCAGAGGCTAGAGGAGTGATCAAATGGTCGAATCGTTAAATACAAAAGTGGATCTTGTCATTGATGCGACGTCTTTTTCGGGCTTAACCGATTATGGGAAGATCATGATTGGTGATAAAGGGTTTGAATTTTATCATGGTCGTGATCCGCGAAAGTTTATTCAAATCCCTTGGGAGGAAGTCGATTTTGTTGTCGCTTCGGTCTTTTTTAAAGGAAAGTGGATTCCCCGCTATGGGATTCAAACGAAGAAAAATGGGACGTTTACGTTCTCGTCGAAGGAGCCGAAAAAAGTATTGCGACAAGTTCGGACCTATGTCGATCCTGATCGAATGGTTCATTCTCTGAGTTTCTTTCAAGTCGTGCATCGTGGACTCAAAGGTTTTTCTTTTAAAAGAAAAGCTCGGCCTTAATCGATTGAAAAGCAGTTGTCAGCCTGGTGCTTGATGACTGCTTTTTTTGGTGGAATGGGTTCATTTATGAAGGTTTTATTTTGTTAAAAGTCAAAAAAGCTGCTCCTTTTAAGTCCTTTTCGTGCTACACTCAAGTTATCGCAAAATAAAAAAAGTTAGGAGTGAGTCAATGGATTTACTGATTACACTAATTTCTGGCGCAGTGATTGGCATGTTGGCTGGGCTAATCACAGGCGAGAAAAGAGGCTGTTTTTTTAATATCATTGCAGGGATTGTCGGTTCGATGATTGGGGAGCGACTCTTTTCCTTTGGCGGGCCATCACTCGGAGGTATGCCTATCCTACCTTCCGTTTTAGGCGCAGTGATCTTTGTGGCAGTCGTCAGTTTATTTTTTGGTCGAAAAGGAAGATAAAGGATCAGGAAATTGAAAAACTTTGTTATAATAGAAGAAAAGAAAAAAGGGATGATGAGATGTTACGTGTGGAAAAATTAAGAGCCGCAATGAAAAAAGAGGAAATTGATGGTTTCTTAGTGACGAATACTTATAATTTACGTTATTTGGCAAACTTTACAGGCACAACCGGTTTAGCAGTCATTACGCCAAAGAAAGCTTTTTTTGTTACGGACTTTCGCTATACCGAGCAAGCAGCAGAGCAAGCGATCGGTTTTGAAATTGTCAAAAATACAGGACCTATTTTTGAAGAAGTCGCTAAGATTTGTCAGCAAGAAGAAATAAATGCACTTGCTTTTGAAGAAAGTGTCATGAGTTTTGCTGAATACACCAATCTGGAAGAAGTTGTTGAAGAAACAGCGCTTGTTCCGATTAGTGGGATGATTGAAACTTTACGTGAAGTGAAGGATGAACAAGAAATCGCCTTGATTCAAAAAGCTTGTGCAATTGCGGATCAAGGATTTGCTCATATTCTTGAAAAAATCAAACCGGGAATGACTGAAATTGAAGTGGCCAATCAATTGGATTTTTATATGCGTTCACTTGGTGCAACCAGCGTTTCGTTTGATACGATTGTTGCAAGTGGTTTCCGCTCTGCGATGCCACATGGAGTAGCCAGTCATAAAGTGATTGAACAAGGTGAGTTGATTACGCTTGATTTTGGCTGTTATTATGAAGGGTACGTTTCCGATATGACCCGTACATTTGCGATTGGAGATCCAGGAGAGAAATTGCGTGAAATCCATCAAATTGTTTTAGAAGCACAATTAAAAGTCAATGAGGTAGCTAAAGCAGGGATGTCAGGAATCGAACTTGATGCAGTGGCACGTGATTATATCGCTTCTTTTGGTTATGGTGAGGCTTTTGGTCACTCGACAGGACATGGAATTGGGTTGGAAATCCATGAAGGGCCGAATGTGTCTTTCAAATCACCTAAAATCTTTGTTCCTGGCAATGTGATTACCAACGAACCAGGAATTTATTTACCAGGAATTGGTGGCGTTCGTATTGAGGATGATCTGTTAATTACCGAGACAGGCAATCAAGTATTGACGCATTCACCGAAAGAATTAATCATCTTATAATCTTTTATTAGGTAAAACGGTTTCGACTATAATAATGGCGAAACATATTGTATAATAAGGTTTAATGAACTAGTTATGCATGAGTGATTTGAGAATAACTAGGAAATGGAGGAATGAAAGATGGTAGATGAAACCAACTTAGTCTTAGATGCGAACCATGAGTTAGGTGAGATTGTGATTGCACCGGAAGTCATTGAAGTGATTATCGGAATTGCGGCTGCTAAGGTAGAAGGTGTTCACCGAATGCAAGCGAGTTTTACTCATAACGTCACCGAACTATTAGGTCGCTCGGTTCACGGAAAAGGTGTCTATTTAACGATGAATGATGAAGATGGCATTCAGGTGGATTTATACGTGAACTTAAAATACGGTGTCTCTGTACCAAAAGTAGCAATGGAAGTTCAAAATCGTGTAAAACAACAAGTTTTATTTATGACTGATATTGAATTGAGTGAGGTTAACGTTCACGTAGTTTCGCTCGTTCCTGAGAAAGTAGAACAACTAGACCTAGAAGAATTATTTGAAAATGACGAGGCTGAGAATGAATAAAGAACTATCGAGACGCGAAATTAGACAAATGGCGATTCAAGCGCTATTTCCACTAGACTTCAATCAAGAACTGACGAAACAAGATGCGATATTACATGCGATTGCTCTCGAACACGAAGAGATGATCGACGAAGAACATGAAAATTTTGTTCCTACTTATCTGGATTTACTTGTGACGGGTGTTTGCGATCGTAAGGCAGAGATGGATGAAATTATTCAAAAACATTTACGGGCAGGTTGGACGTTAAAACGTTTATCGAAAATGGATGTGACCATTTTACGTTTAGCTTTGTTTGAAATGCTGTATGTTGACAACGTGCCAAACAAAGTCGTTTTAAATGAGGCGATTGAATTAACGAAGGTTTTCAGCGATGACCAATCAAGAAAGTTCGTAAATGGCGTCTTGTCGAATGTGAATAATGAAATAGAAGCTAGCAAATAAGCTAGCTTCTTTATATTTATGATTAGTTTGTGGTAAAATGGTCGTGTAATGAAAAAAGTTTAAAGGGAGCGACTGGAAATGGGCGTACGGATTGATGGGAAAGAATTAGCAGAGAAAATGCAAGGTGAAATGAAGGCAGAGGTACAAGGACTGATTGCTAAGGGCGTGACCCCGGGCTTAGTTGTCTTATTAGTCGGAGAAGATCCGGCAAGTCAAGTGTATGTCCGAAACAAAGAATTGGCAGCGACTCGTCTCGGTTTGCATTCAGAAGTCTCTCGTTATGAAGCAACGATTACGGAAGAAGCCTTATTAGCAGAAATTGAGCGTTACAATCAAGAAGAAGCTTTTCATGGCATTTTAGTCCAATTGCCTTTACCAAATCATATTGATTCAGAAAAAATCTTATTAGCAATTGATCCTAAAAAAGATGTGGATGGTTTCCACCCAATGAATTTAGGCAAGCTATTTATGGGGGCGCCGGAGATGATTCCGTGTACGCCTTATGGCATTATGAAAATGTTTGAAGCCTACGACATTGACTTAGAAGGGAAAAATGCCGTCGTAATTGGTCGTAGTAATATTGTTGGCAAGCCAATGGCCCATTTGTTGTTAGAAAAAAATGCGACCGTGACGATTACCCATTCACGCACCAAAGATTTGCCTAATGTCGCTCGTCAAGCAGATATTTTAGTTGTAGCGATTGGTCGGGGGCACTTTGTGACCAAAGAGTTTGTCAAAGAAGGGGCAGTTGTCATTGACGTTGGGATGAATCGTGATGAAAATGGGAAACTAATCGGAGATGTGGCTTATGATGAAGTTGCACCGTTAGCCAGCTATATTACACCAGTACCTAAAGGGGTCGGCCCGATGACAATTACGATGTTAATGGCGCAAACGATTGAAGCAGCCAAACGAAAAGTGTAAAGAAAGACAGGTGAGAAAATGGTTCAGCAGTATTTAACTGTGACCGCTCTAACCAAATATTTAAAACGAAAATTTGAGGTAGACCCGCATTTACAGCGGGTCTTCTTAACGGGGGAAATCTCCAACTTTCGCCTTCGCCCGGGGCATCAGTACTTTAACTTAAAAGACGAGCAAGCCAAAATTTCGGCCGTGATGTTTAAAGGGGCATTTGCAAAATTAAACTTTCAACCGGAAGAGGGGATGAAAGTTTTAGTGATTGGTCGAATTTCTTTGTTCGAGTCAAGTGGTAGTTATCAAATCTATGTCGAACATATGGAACCGGATGGTGTCGGCGCCTTGTATCAAGCTTATGAACAATTGAAAAAGAAATTAACTGCAGAAGGCCTTTTCCAAGGCGTTAAACAACGCTTGCCTCGTTATCCAAAAAAAATTGCCGTTTTGACGAGTCCGAGTGGCGCGGTGATTCGTGATATTATAACGACAGTGGAACGACGCTATCCAATTGCGCAAATCGTTTTATTCCCAACGATTGTTCAAGGAAATCAAGCAGCTGATGATATCGTCCGTAACATCCGGCGAGTCGAGACGCAGGGTGATTTTGATACAATGATCATTGGACGTGGTGGCGGATCGATTGAAGATTTGTGGCCCTATAACGAGGAACGAGTCGTTCGCGAAATTTTTGCAGCGAAGACACCGATTATTTCTTCAGTGGGGCACGAAACGGATACGACGCTAGCTGATTTAGTGGCCGATGTTCGGGCCGCAACGCCCACAGCCGCGGCTGAACTCGCAGTGCCTGTTTTAAATGAGGAAATTTTGCGGATTGAGGAACGAAAAGCGCGCATGCAACAAGCAGTTTTCAACCAAGTGCAAAGAAAACGAGAACAACATCAACGAATCATGCGTTCCTATTTGTTTCAACAACCGGAACGATTGTATGAAGGGCAAGCCTTGCGTGTAGATCAATTAAGGCAAAGCTTACGACAACAATTACAAAATCAGTTGTATGAAAAAAATCAAAGAAGTCAAAAGCTACGTCATCGCCTCGAACAAGTCGTGCCCTTGTACCGAGTGCGCGAAGAACGATTGCAACTTGTTCATCAAGTGCAACGCTTGAAGCAACAAGTTGTGGGCCAGTTTGACCGTAAAAGTCAACGATTTGCCCAAACGGTACAGGCATTGAATCTCTTGAGTCCTTTGAATATCATGGGACGTGGCTATAGCTATACCGTCAATGACGAAGGAAAAGTGATTGCTTCAGTGAAACAACTGAAAGTTGGCGAACAAGTGACCGTTCGCTATGCAGATGGCCTAGCGAAAATGGAAGTAAAGGAAGTAGGAGGGGAAAACGTTGACCAAAGCAACATTTGAAGAATCATTACAAGAATTAGATGAGATTGTCCAACGATTGGAAAAAGGAGAGGTTCCTTTAGAAGAGGCCTTAACTATTTTCCAAAGAGGGATGGAATTAAGTAAAGAGTGTGAAAACACACTGAAAAAAGCAGAAAAAACATTGACTCAGATGATGACAGAAGAAGAGGAAACGGTCTTATTTGATGGAGAAAGTCAATGATGACGCTTGAACAATTTCAAAAACGATATTTAACAGAAGTAGAGACAGAAATGGTGCGCTTTTTATCTGAACAAACAGTGGAAGCGACATTAAGAGAAAGTATGTTGTACTCGATTCAAGCCGGGGGCAAACGGATTCGTCCCTTATTATTACTTGTTGTGGCTGCTTCGTTTAAGCCCGAACTTGAAAGAGGGACAATCCAAGTGGCGGCCGCACTCGAAATGATTCATACCTATTCGCTCATTCACGATGATTTACCGGCAATGGATAATGATGATTTGCGACGGGGAAAACCAACCAATCATAAAGTTTATGGCGATGCGGTCGCTATTTTAGCAGGGGATGGTTTGTTAACCATGGCCTTTCAGTTACTAAGCCAAGCACAACTTGACGCCAATAAAAAAGTCTTGTTGCTACAACTCTTAGCGCAGACAGCTGGAAGTCATGGAATGGTTGCTGGCCAAGTTGCAGATATCTTAGGTGAAGGGCAATCCTTGAGTTTAGAAGAATTAGTCGCGATTCATCAAAGAAAAACAGGAGAGTTGATTCGTTTTTCTTTGTTGGCTGGAGGCATCTTAACCGATCAATCACGTGAAACGTTGGCGCACTTAGAGCGACTAGCCTTGCATTTAGGTTTGGCTTTTCAAGTGCGGGATGATATTTTAGATGTCATTAGCGATGCAGAAACTTTAGGTAAAGCGACACAAAAAGATGCGGCATTAGAAAAAAATACGTATCCCGGCTTGCTTGGCTTATCTGGAGCCAAAGAAGCGCTGCAGGCAGAAATGCGTCAAGCGAGCCAAGTGCTCGAGAACTTGACTAAAATGACTTTCAACCCCGCGCTAATGTCGGATCTTTTTCGCTGGTTTGAACTTGAGAACGAAGGGGAAGAGAAATGAAAAAAGTTAGAGTCGATGTCTTAGCCGTGCAACAGGGATTATTTGAAACAGTCGATCAAGCGCAACGAAGCATTATGGCGGGCCTTGTCTATACTGAAAAACATGAGCGATTAGATAAAGCAGGAGAACAGCTTCCGCTGACGACCCAACTTGAAGTCAAAGGTCGGAAAATCCCTTATGTTTCGCGTGGTGGATTAAAGTTAGTGAAAGCGATCGAGGTCTTTGGATTACATTTTAGAGACAAGGTCGTACTGGACATTGGGTCTTCTACCGGGGGGTTTACTGATGTTGCCTTGCAAGAAGGAGCAAAAACAAGTTATGCCTTGGATGTTGGCTACAATCAACTTGCTTGGAAATTGCGCCAAGATGAGCGAGTAGTCGTTATGGAACGAACGAATTTTCGTTATAGTCAACCGGATGATTTTACCAAAGGGGTCCCTGAAATTGCGACGATTGATGTTTCATTTATTTCTTTGAAGTTGATGTTACCTCCTTTACACGCAATTTTAGGTGAGGGCGGTGAAGTGATGGCTTTGATTAAGCCGCAGTTTGAAGCTCAACGCGAGGAAATTGGAAAAAATGGGATTGTTCGTGATGCGTTTGTTCACCAAAAAGTGATTCAACAAATTTTAGACTTTGCAACGAAAGAAAAATACGATGTAAAAAATCTTAGTTACTCGCCGATTACCGGTGGCGAGGGGAACATTGAATTTCTTCTGCATTTGAAAAAAAGTGACCAATTGGGAACAGTCGCGGCGTCGGTTTTCGTTGAAGAAACTGTTGCCATGGCTCATGAACGCTTACACATTTAAAGAGTTTTTATCTTTTCTAAAAAAATAGGAAAGATAAAAGCTTTTTTTTTTTACGAATACCGAGAACGTCTTTTCTTATCTGTTAAAATAAGCTATGATAGATAAGACTTTAGCGAGGAGGATAATCTATGAAAAAGAAAGAACGCCAACGATTGTTGACTCGTCTTTTAAATGAGTATGAAATTCAAAAACAAGAAGAATTTGTAGCGTATTTAAAAGAACAGGGGGTTGCAGTCACCCAAGCAACCATCTCACGCGACATCAAAGAATTAAAATTAATTAAGATCCCTTCAAGTAAAGGTGGTTATCGTTATAGCTTACCCAATGAATCGCAGGAAGACGTGATTGAAAAATTAAATAAATTATTACAAACAGCACTGGTTTCGGTCGATCAAATGGAAAAATTTGTTGTTTTGCGGACGTTGCCAGGGAATGCATCGGCTGTTGGCAATCTGATTGATAAGTATTACCAACAAGAATTATTTAGCTGTTTAAATGACGATGATAAAATTTTATTGATTACATGGACGGAAGAAAAGGCAGTTGAACTCGCCGCCATTTTTGAAAACCATCGACGTTAGGAGGGTAACCGGTGTTACTTGAATTAACCATTAAAAACTTTGCGATTATTCCATTTTTACATATTGATTTTCATAAAGGAATGACGGCTTTAACCGGCGAAACAGGTGCGGGGAAGTCGATTATTATTGATGCGATGGGGCTTTTGGCAGGCGGAAGAGGGTCGAGCGATTACATCCGACATGGGGAAGACAAATGCCTGCTAGAAGGTTTGTTTGAGTGGCCCACCCAGCCAGAATTTCAATTGTTAATGGAAGAACTAGGAATTGATTCTTCGGATAGTTTTTTGATTTTACAACGTGACATGTCTCGTTCGGGGAAAAATATTTGTCGCGTGAATGGCCGAGCGGTTCCTTTAGTGCAACTGCGGCGAGTGGGGAGTTACTTGGTTGATATTCAAGGTCAAAATGACCATCAAGAACTTTTGCAACCAGATAGGCATCTCGCTTTAATGGATCATTTTGGTTCAAAGGCTTTTCATTTAAAATTAAAGGATTATCAAGTGCTTTTTGAGAGCTATCAAAGCTTAGCGAAAAGGACGAAGAAGATGCAGCAAAATGAACAATCCTATGTTCAACGCATTGATATGTTGCGCTTTCAGCAAGAGGAAATTGAACAAGCGGCTTTGGAAATTGGGGAAGAAGAAGCGCTAATCGAAGAGCGAGATAAATTGGTCAACCATCAAAAAATTGTCGACGCACTCGGAAAAACATATGAAATTCTTTCAGCGGAATCAAATAGTCTGACAGATGGGGTTGGCTTAGCACTAAGTGAAATTCAAGAAATCGAAACATTAGATGAAGGCTATCAAAAAATTAGTGAAAACTTACAAAGCGCCTATTACTTATTACAAGAAGTGGCAAGTGAGACCTCTAGACAATTAGATTATTTAGAGTTAGATGAAGCAAGGTTGGATGAAGTGATGTTGCGACTGGAGTTGATTCATCAATTAAAAAGAAAATATGGTGAAACCATCCCGTTAATCTTAACTTATTATGAAGCAATTTCAGAAGAGTTAGCGGCAATGACTGGTTCTGAAAATCAATTGGAAGAATTAGAACAGCAGTTGGCTAAAAAATATGAGGACGTCGTGACTGTAGCAGAAGAACTCCATCAAGAAAGAAAAAAAATCGCCCGAAGACTTGAGCGAGAAATTATGCAAGAAGTGAAAGAGCTTTATATGGAAAACACTTTATTTGAGATTCGCTTTCAGACAAGTCCAGAAAGTTTAAGTGAGACCGGGATGGATCAAGTGGCTTTTTATCTAAGTAGTAATTTAGGTGAAGACTTAAAACCATTAGTGAAAGTTGCTTCGGGTGGTGAACTGTCGCGTATCTTGCTCGCCTTAAAGGCGATTTTTTCAAAAGGAAAAGAAACAACAAGTATTGTGTTTGATGAGGTGGATACAGGTGTTAGCGGACGCGTGGCTCAGGCGATTGCTGAAAAAATTGCGAAGATTGCGCAACATTCCCAAGTGCTTTGTATTACGCATTTACCACAAGTTGCCGCGCAAGCGGATTATCAATATTTTATTAGCAAAGAAGTCCAAGCTGGACGAACACAGACCAAGATTACTCAATTGAATGAAGAAGAACGAAAACTGGAAGTCGCTCGGATGCTGGCGGGACCAGAAATTACTGACTTGACCTTGCAACATGCGACAGAGTTATTAACCTTTGCACAAGAAAATCGTCGGAAATAAAAAAAAGGTGAACAAGCGGCATTCGAACGCCTTGTTCACCTTTTTTCGAGCAATTTGGCTTACAGCGCGGAGAGAACGCCTAGTGCCGCTGAACCAATCATGATGATTAACATGAGCCAAACAACAACTTTGGTAATTTTAGAAAAAGTACTACTTTTTTTCTCTTCATTCATCTTGTTCATCCTTTATTTAAGTAATAAAGCTAGTGTACAACCAAATGGGAAATAACTCAAGATTCGACCGTTGATTTTATAAAAGATTATTCTTTTTTAAATAGCGAATAGCGAGCGCACAAAGGAACACGGTTAGTAAGCTAATAAACAAAAATGCGTAGCGATGTTCGGCAAAGGGGATGGAGACGTTCATACCGTAGATGCCGCCAATGATGGTAGGGATGGTTAAGACAATCGTTAATGAAGTTAAAATTTTCATGACATTATTTAGATTGTTTGAAACAACGGCAGAAAAAGTCGTGTTCATCTGTTCGACGAGCTGCAACTGGATTTGAACAGAAGTCATCGCTTGTCGAATCTCAACGAGAATATCGTGAAGATGGCGATGATAGGCATGTTGTTCCTTGAATTTTTTCGTTTGGGCTAAGACAGTAAGTGTTTTATGATTGGCTGCTGTTGCTGCTTCGAATAAAACCAAACTTTTTTGTAAGTTTAATAATTGATAGAGTTGCTTATTTTCTGTTGATACTTGAATTTGTCTTTCTAATTCATCCAGTTGTAACTTTATTTTTTTGAGACTGTGGTTGTAAGCAGTCACTAAGCGCCATAAGGCTTGTAAAAAAATATTCATGGCTGGCTGGAGGTCATTTTCTGGAAATAGGTGCTCTTTTAAAAACTGAAAGAATAAAGGCGGCTGTTTTGAAACCGTGATGATTTTTTGATCCGGTGTAATAATGAGCGACAAGGGGTAGGTTTCAAAACGGATGTAACCATTGGGACTGAGTGTTTCATGGGGGAATTGCAGTAGAATCAGGACGGCTTGATCGAAGTTGGCTTGTTGCAAACCTTCTTCGCGTG
The DNA here is from genome assembly GCF_054871745.1 of Enterococcus sp. LJL98. NCBI lineage: Bacteria > Bacillati > Bacillota > Bacilli > Lactobacillales > Enterococcaceae > Enterococcus > Enterococcus sp. LJL98. The sequence continues at coordinate 50,363 of NZ_JBTXLU010000008.1, forward strand.
CATTTTCTGCATCGTCTAAAATGGCAGTAAAGTAAGTTTGTGGCACGTGATAGTCTTTCGCTAAATCATGGATTTCCTCCGCACTTGGGTTGGAGAGGTGTGTCCAAATCGTGGCGTCGTCTGCTGCCGTTTGTGCCGCTAGTTTTTGCTGCGCGATTGTAAAATAAGTAAACATAAAGTGTTCCTCCTTTAAACATGCTTTTATATTGAACCAGCTAAATAAAAATGTGAATATTTAAAATGAATGAAACATCCATGTAACCAAAATAAAGTATAGTAATAAAAGTTAATCATGAAAGGAAATGACGTTATGCCCTCAATCACCTTGAATTTGCTTTTTTGGTATTTTTCGCCAATCTTTATCTTATTTTCTGCACAATTTGCCACTTCTGTTTTTTCTTTGAAAAAACGCTTTGGCTTGCGTTCACCTGATATTGCCGTGCCTTTTTTATTTTTAGCCATCCATCGTTTATCTTTTTTAACTTTTAAGGAATCACTCTTCCCTTATTTTCTGATTACGCTTTGTTTATTAGGGATCGGTTTGGCTTTTTTCCAGAGTTATTTTTATGAAGAACTGGACTATCCCCGATATTTTAAAATGTATTGGCGCTCTGTTTTTCTTTTCTCTATTTTAACACAAGTTGTTTTAATTATAATGAGCGTCCTATTAAGTTCATAAAAAACGATGCAGCATCTTTAAAAAGACTCCAAAAAGACGGTTGGAATCAAAAAGGTTAAAATAAATCAAAAAAAAGAATGGAAATCTGGAGAAAATGTGGTAGAAAGTGGGGGGATGTGGTAGACTGAGGTTATTAAGTGGTAAACGGGGGTAGACTCGATGTTTATGGGGGAATTTCAACATACAATCGATGCCAAAGGTCGCCTAATTATGCCTGCAAAACTTCGAGAAAAACTTGGAGAGAAATTTGTAGTGACACGTGGATTAGACGGTTGCTTATTTGGATACCCTTTACCAGAGTGGGCCTTGCTTGAAGGGAAATTAAATGAAATGCCTTTAGCAAAAAAAGATGCTCGCACCTTCGTTCGTTTTTTTTATTCCGCAGCAACTGAGTGTGAAATTGATAAACAAGGACGAATCAATCTTCCTGTTTCATTAAGAAATCATGGAAATTTAACAAAAAGCTGTGTAATTGTGGGCGTTTCGAATCGAATTGAAATATGGGATGAGGAACGTTGGTTAGCCTTCTCACAAGAAGCAGAAGAAAACTTCGATGAGATTGCCGAGTCAATGATTGATTTCGGGTTATAGAAAGAGGAGTAAGATGACAGAATTTCAACATTATACAGTGATGAAAAAAGAAACTGTTGATGGGTTAAACATTCAACCTAATGGCATTTACGTGGACTGTACGCTTGGTGGCGCAGGACACAGTGAATACTTATTAGAACAATTAAATGAAAATGGTCGTTTATATGCGTTTGATCAAGACCAAGTGGCGATTGACCATGCCAAAAAACGTTTGGCACGCTTTGTTGAAAAAGGACAGGTCGTATTTATCAAAAGTAATTTTCGCTATCTTGCACAAGCATTAGCTGAGCATGGCGTCGAGCAAGTCGATGGCATTTACTACGACTTGGGGGTCTCTTCTCCGCAACTCGATGAAGCTGCTCGTGGGTTTAGTTACCACCAGGATGCGCCGCTTGATATGCGAATGGATCAAAGTGCTTCGCTGACAGCTTATGAAGTTGTCAATACATACGATTATCATACACTGGTTAAGATTTTCTTTCGTTATGGCGAAGAGAAATTTTCGAAGCAAATTGCAAGAGAGATTGAGCGTCGACGTCAAGAGCAATCAATTGAAACAACGGGTCAGTTAGTTGAGATTATCAAAGCAGTGATTCCCGCACCTGCAAGAAGAAAAGGCGGACATCCAGCTAAGCGGATTTTCCAAGCCATTCGAATTGCAGTGAACGATGAACTTGGTGTGATTGAAGATTCGCTTGAACAGGCAATTCCACTCTTGAAAAAGAATGGTCGAATCAGTGTGATTACTTTCCACTCTTTAGAAGATCGGATTGTAAAGACGATTTTTAAAGAATATAGTACTGCAAAAGATTTACCGCCAGGCTTACCGATGGTGCCGGAAGAATTCCAGCCAGAATTAAAACAGGTGACGCGGAAGCCACTGGTGCCAAGTCAGGAAGAACTAACAGAAAATAATCGCTCGCGAAGTGCGAAATTAAGAATTGTTGAAAAAATAAAGTAAATGAAGATGAGAAGGGAGAGAGTTTGTGTGGCTGAGTTAAAGATGGAAGATTATTCTTATGAAATGGAAGATGAAATGAATGTTCAGACATCTTATGAGACGTCCAACTACTCTCCGGAACGACCAGAAGTGATTGTCGTGCCCTTATCTCCTGCTCGTCATTTACAACGTATTAGTCGAATGGAAAAAATGATTGCATTTGTTTTGCTGGTTGCTTTGGTCGGCGTAGGTGTGTTAATGATTAACTTACGGACGTCTATTACGCGAATCGAGCATGATATTTCAGTAATTCAAGGAGAAATCAGTGTGGATAATGCAGAGGTCTTACGTTTAGAGCAAGAAAAATCTGAATTGTCAAAAAGTGAAAGAATCCGTAAAATTGCTGAAGAACAAGGCTTAACGATTCAAAGTGAAAATCTAAGGAAAGTGAAAAAATAAATGCCGATGATAAAAAAAATGATTAACTATTTTACAAATAATAACTTGTCACCCAAGAACAATCGCAAAAAAGTAGGAATTATTCTCTTTACTACGAGTATTGGATTGTTTTTTTTATTTGTTTCACGTTTAACCTATATTGTGGTGGTCGGGGACATTGCAGGTACCTCATTAGAAGAAAAGACACAAGCACTGTATGAAGGGAAACGAGTCGTCAAAGCCAAAAGAGGCACGATTTATGATCGAAATGGCGTGGCGATTGCCGAAGATGCGACGTCCTATTCCGCGTATGCGATTTTGACGAAATCTTATATGCAAGGCGACAAAGAACTCTACGCACAAGAAAAAGACTTCGAAAAAATTGCGACGATATTGACGAATGTTTTAGGCGAACGTGTCAAAAAAGAGACAATTTTAAAAGTCTTACGCGAGGGTGTTGAAAAAGAAAAATGGCAAGTCGATATTCCAAATAGTAAAAGTTTGACTCTCCAAGAAAAAGAAGCGATTGAAGAGGCGCTTGCCAAAGAGAAAATTTTGGGCATCCATTTCGAGGAACACCCGTCACGTATTTATCCAAACGGCATGTTTTCTTCACACTTGATTGGTTACGCAGATATTCAAGTAGTGGATAACCAAGAAGCCTTACAAGGAGGCATGGGCATTGAAGCAGCCTATGACGATTTGTTGAAAGGGAAAGATGGCGAAATTATTTTTCAAAAAGATAATTTCCAAAATCCCTTACCAGGAACGGTGGCAGAATCGATTCCTGCCGAAGATGGGCAAGACATTCAGACGACACTCGATAGCCGGATTCAAAGTTACTTAGAGACCTTAATGGATGAAGCATGGGAAAAATCGGATTCGGAGTATTTAACCGCCGTTTTAGTTGAATCAAAAACGAATGAAATCATTTCTCTCGCGCAGCGCCCGTCCTTTAATCCGGAAAAGAAAGAAGAAGGTTTTTCGAAAGAAGGTTTTTTATGGCAAAACTTATTTGTCGAAGAAACGTTTGAACCTGGTTCAACAATGAAAACAATGACTGTTGCTAGTGCAATGGATCAAGGGATTTTTGATCCAAATGAACGCTTTACTCCTGGGAAAATGGACCTCATTGATGCGGAGATTCGTGACTGGGATATTCATATTGGAGCGAAGCCAAGTCTGACAATGCGTCAAGCCTTGTCTTGGTCAAGTAACGTCGGTATGGTTAAATTAGAACAACGGATGCCGGAACGTTGGGAACAGTACTTAAAAGAATTTGGTTTTGGGCAAAGTACACAATCAAAATTATTTGGTGAAGCAAAAGGGCTCTTACCTGAAGACAATATTGTTAGTAAGGCAATGAGTTCGTTTGGTCAAGGGATTGCGGTCACTCAGCTTCAAATGCTACAAGCCTTTTCGGCCATTGCCAATGATGGTGAAATGCTAAAACCTTCTTACATTAAGAAGTTTATTCACGCAGATGGGAGCGAAGAGGTCGTGACACCTGAAGTTGTTGGGCATCCAGTGACAGCCACTAGTGCGCAAACCGTTCGTCAATACATGCGTGATGTGGTGGAAGATCCAGAGTATGGGACAGCCTATCAATTGTATGAGGTCGATGACTATGCAATCGCGGCGAAAACCGGGACGGCTCAAGTAGCTGAAGGCGGCGTCTACTTAGAAGGAGACAATACCAACTTGTACTCCGTGGTCGTTATGCTCCCTGCGGAAGACCCTCAGTACACCTTGTATTTAACGATGAAAAAACCGAAAAAATATAGTAGCGATATTTTACCAGGAATCGCGAATCCACTCTTGCAACGCGCAATGGATTTACGAGAAGTGGATGGCATTGATGCGCAAGATTTAGCTAATGATGCGGACTTAGTAGCCGACTATCGAAATTTAGAAACGACGCTTGCTGTAGCAGATAGTGAAGAAAAAGAGTTGTCGCCAGTCGTGATTGGTGATGGAGAAAAAGTAGTCGCGCAGTCGATCCCATCAAACACCGCTGTTTTACCAGGTGAGAAACTCATTCTCTTAACAGACGGTCAAACGCGTACCATGCCTGACACGACGGGATGGTCCAAAGCGGACTTAATTCGTTTGGGCAATCTTTTATCGGTCGAAGTGACGTTTAGTGGTGAGGGTTACGGTGCGGAACAAAGTATTGCTCCCGAAGAGCAGATTAGCGGAAAAAAAATACATTTTACCTTAAAAAAAGAAAATTAATTTAGGAGCGAAAAAAGGATGAACTGGACAGAGATGATTTTACCGATAGCCAGTGGTTTTGGGCTAACGATTGCAGCAATGCCGCTGTTTATCGGTTATTTCCAGATGAAAAAATATGGGCAAGAAATTTTAGAAGAAGGTCCCAACTGGCATCAAGCAAAAGCAGGGACACCAACGATGGGAGGGACCGTCTTTTTAGTTGCGGCGATACTGACGACTATTTGGGTAGCTGTCTGGCAGCAAGTTTTGACCCCCGCCTTATGGATATCATTATTCATCCTCTTCGTGTACGGCGGATTAGGTTTTTTAGATGATTTTATCAAGATTTTTAAAAAGCGCAATATGGGCCTAACTTCCTTGCAAAAATTGATTGGTCAAATCATCGGTGGCGTGATTTTTTACGCGGTCTTACTCACAGAAGGCACAACGAACACCTTGAATTTTTTTGGATTTGATATTCATTTGTCTTACCTTTATGGGTTATTTGTGATTGTCTGGTTAGTCGGTTTTTCAAATGCAGTCAACTTAACCGATGGGATTGATGGGCTTGTTTCAGGACTAGGAACCATTTCATTCGGGACCTATGCCATCATTGCTTGGGACCAAGGACGCATCGACTTGCTGATTGTGTGTCTGAGCGTAGTTGGTGGCCTGGTTGGTTTTTTTGGTTACAATCGTAAGCCTGCGAAAATTTTTATGGGTGATGTAGGCTCACTAGCTCTTGGAGGGTTACTTGCAACCATTTCAATCCTCTTAAATCAAGAGTGGACCTTGCTGCTCATCGGCTTTATCTATATTATTGAGACGCTCAGTGTCATGATTCAAGTCACTTCTTTTAAATTAACCGGCAAACGAGTATTTAAAATGTCTCCCATCCACCACCATTTTGAGATGGTCGGTTGGTCAGAGTGGAAAATTGACGGTGTCTTTTGGCTCGTTTCTTTCCTCTTTTCACTTTTAACTTTAGGTATTTATTTTTTATAAACAAGAATCTTTAACAACGATCTGGTGGAGATGAAGAAAATGAGAAAATTGACAAAATATCAAAATAAGAAAATATTAGTTCTAGGATTAGCTAGAAGCGGATTTAGTGCGGCCAAATTGTTACATGATTTGGGCGCACTTGTTACCGTTAATGACGGCAAACCTTTTGAAGAAAATCATGCAGCGCAAGAGTTATTAAGTTTAGGCATTAAAGTCATTGCCGGAAGTCATCCGATTGAGCTTTTAGATGAAGACTTCGCTTTAATTGTGAAAAATCCAGGTATTCCTTATACACATCCGCTACTACAAGCCGCTCAAGAAAAAAACATCCCCATCCTCACGGAAGTCGAGCTGGCCTATGAAATTTCAGAAGCACCAATTATTGGTATCACAGGAACAAACGGTAAGACAACAACCACAACGATGATTGAACAAATTCTTAACCAAGGTCTGACTCAAGGAAAGGCATATTTATCAGGCAATATTGGCTATCCTGCGAGTACCGTGGCTCAAAAAGTGACGAACCAAGATGTTCTTGTAATGGAACTATCGAGTTTTCAATTGATGGGGGTGCAAGCATTTCATCCGCAAATTGCAGTTATCACCAATCTCTATGAGGCGCATTTGGATTATCATACGAATCGAGAAGAATACGTTCAAGCGAAATGGGCCATTCAAAAAGAGATGACGCAAAAGGATTTTCTGGTCTTGAATTGGAATCAAACAGAGTTAAGAACCTTAGCCCAACAAACGCACGCGACAATCATTCCTTTTTCAACGCAGGAAAAGGTTGCGGGTGCCTATGTTTCCGAGGGCTCACTGTATTATTTAGAAGAATGTTTGTTAGCCGTAGATGAACTTGGCGTACCAGGCGCACATAATATTGAAAATGCATTGGCGGCGATTGCGGTTGCCAAGCTTAAAGGCATCGAAAACGAGACAATCAAGCAGGCCTTAAAACACTTTTCTGGAGTTGCCCATCGCACGCAGTTTATTGGCCAAGTCGCGGACGTGAAATTTTTCAACGATTCAAAGTCAACGAATAGTCTAGCGACCAAGATGGCATTAAGCGGTTTTCAAAAAGAACAAGTCCTCTTGCTGGCAGGTGGACTAGATCGGGGCAATGCTTTTGATGACTTGCTGCCTGAATTCGTTGGTTTAAAAGGGTTAATCTTATTTGGTGAAACCAAGGAAAAACTAGCCACAATCGGGCAAGCCGCAGGCGTACCCATCATTCATCTTGTTGAAGATGTGCAAGCTGCAGTCCCACTGGCCTATAAGTTGGCTGTAGCCAATGACGTGGTCTTATTATCGCCAGGAAATGCGAGTTGGGATCAATATGTGAACTTTGAAGCTCGAGGGGACGCATTTATCACCGCTTTTAAACAACTGAAAAACAAATCGAAGAAGGAGTAGAAAGCAATGAAAATTGTTATGACTGGTGGGGGAACTGGCGGACACATTTATCCAGCTTTGGCGTTCATCCGTTACGTGAAAGAAGTTCAGCCCACAGCGGAATTTTTATATATCGGTGGAACAAAAGGGTTAGAAAATAAAATTTTACCACAGACAGACATCCCCTTTGAAACGTTAGAAATCCAAGGCTTCAAACGTCGCTTATCTTTTGATAATTTTAAAACATTGTATTTATTTTTTAAAAGTGTTTCAGAAGCAAAAAAACGATTAAAAGCATTCAAACCCGACGTTGTGATTGGAACCGGAGGCTATGTGTCTGGCGCCGTCATGTATGCTGCAGCTAAACTAAAGATTCCAACCATCGTCCATGAGCAAAACAGTGTTCCGGGAATCACAAATAAATTTTTAGCACGTTACGTAGACCAAATAGGGATTTCATTTGCGGATGCCGCTGCTTTTTTTCCGAAAGAAAAAACGACCTTAGTTGGAAATCCACGTGGGCAAGAAGTCAGTGGGGCGAAAAAATCAGATGTTTTAAGAAAATATCATTTAGATCCAGAAAAACCAACGGTCTTAATCTTTGGTGGAAGTCAAGGGGCTTTAAAAATTAATCAGGCCGTGATTCAAGCGTTGCCAGCCTTTGCAAAAAAAGAATATCAAGTGTTGTATGCCTCGGGTGAGCGGTATTATCAAGAAATTGAAGAAAGCATTGGAATGACGAAAGATGCTTTTCGCAATCTAAGCATCCAGCCTTATATTAATGAAATGGCGGAAGTTATGGCCAATTGTGACCTATTAATTGGACGTGCAGGAGCGACATCGATTGCCGAATTTACGAGCCTAGGCTTACCTGCTATTTTAATCCCAAGCCCTTATGTCACAAATGATCATCAGACCAAGAACGCCCTGAGTTTAGTGGAAGTTGGCGCCGTCAAAATGATTGCAGACAGTGAATTGACAGAAGCAAACTTAGTTGCTACAGTAGATGAGATTATGAGTAAAAAAGACCTACATGAAAAGATGGCACAAGCATCAAAAACCCAAGGAATTCCAGACGCGGCAGAACGATTGTACCGATTGGTTGAAAAAGTTACTCAGTCGTAAGAAGAAACAGAGGAGGAGAATATCATGAGCGAGCACGATAAAGAGAGAAAACAATCTTTTTCTGCTGATGAAAAAAATGACACACTCACTCCTTGGCAAAAGGAGCATCTGTTATATTTAGAATCTGAAGGGATTCAAAAAGACGCCGAACTAGAAGAAGAAGTCCGTTTGGAGGAAAGTGTGGAAGAAGAACAGGTAATTGAACAAGAAGAGGAAAGGCCACGAACGTCATTTTCCTTTTCGGATCACTTGCCGAACTTCACCGCTTACCGTAATCAGAAATTGCGGAAAAGATTGTTATTTATTGTGAGTTTATACTTGATTCCCTTATTTGGGTCATTGTATTACATCTCTCCTTTAAATCGCTTGTCTGCGGTTGTCGTTACTGGCAAACGAATGACTCCAGAAGAAAAAATCATTCAAAGTGCGCCTTTTGTCGTTGACGAACGTCTGTGGCCGCAGTTTTTTAAACGACAACAAGTGGCTGAAGCAATTGTCCTTGAAAATCCACGAGTAAAGTCAGCCACCATTGGCTTACAAGAGTGGAATGAATTAAAAATTTCGGTAAATGAGTATGAAGAAGTCGCTTATCTAGTCAGAGGGAATCAATACTTACCTATTTTAGAAGATGGAACGATTCTACAGGAAGAAAAAAAAGAAGTGACTGAAAATCGAGTGATCTTAGAAAGTTTTGTGGAAGGACCCTTGATTTTAGAAACGATTGAAGCGTATCAATCTTTACCAAGTGAAATTCAAGATGCCATTTCACAAATTAAGTACGCACCCTCTAAAAAGAATAAAGAGTTAGTGACCCTTTTTATGAATGATGGCAACCAAGTTCATGTTGGCGTATCCAAACTAGCGAGCCAAATGAAATATTACCTTCAAGTTGCAAAAGAAATGGAAGAAAAAGGAGTCATTGACATGGAGGTAGGTATTTTTTCTTACCCATATTCTTTAAAAGAAGAGGAAAAGAACGAAAAGACGTCATCAAGTGAAAGTTTTTAATAAATTTTGATGATATTTTGCGGAACTTCTACCTCACGGCGGGATAAATATGGTAAAATTAGAAACAGTGAACAAATTAATCATTCGGATTAAATACGAACGTTCTTTGTTCGATAGATAAGGAAATGAAGTAGGAGGAACCCCATCCATGGCAAAAACAGGAATGTATGTTGGCCTAGATATAGGTACAACATCAGTCAAAGTAATCGTAGCTGAGTATGTTGATAGTCAAATGAATATTATTGGTGTTGGAAATGCAAAATCAGAGGGGATTAATCGTGGGATTGTTGTCGATATCGATAAAACCGTTCAAGCGATTCAAAGAGCCGTTGGTCAAGCAGAAGAAAAAGCTGGAATTAAAATTCGTCAAGTAAGCGTTGGCGTACCTGCAAATCTATTAGAAGTTGAAGATTGTCAAGGAATGATTGCCGTAAGCGGTGAATCAAAAGAAATTACCGATGAGGATGTACGCAATGTTTCTTCTGCGGCACTTGTTCGTTCGGTTCCACCTGAAAGACAAATCGTCGCTATCCAACCACAAGAATTTACCGTTGATGGTTTTGAAGGAATTAAAGATCCAAGAGGAATGATTGGGGTTCGTTTAGAAATGTTTGGTCATTTATTTACAGGACCAAAAACAATTGTTCATAATATCCGAAAATGTGTTGAAAAAGCAGGATTAACCGTTGCTGAGATGGTAATCACGCCGCTTGCTTTAACTGAAACTATTCTTTCAGATGGCGAGAAGGATTTTGGAACAATCGTGATTGACATCGGTGGTGGTCAAACAACAACAGCAGTCATGCATGATAAACAATTGAAATTTACGCATGTCAATCAAGAAGGTGGCGAATTTGTCACAAAAGATATTTCAACTGTTTTAAATACCTCCTTTAATAACGCAGAAGCTTTAAAGATTAATTACGGCGATGCTTACCCAGGAAGAACTTCTGCAAGTGAAGAATTTCCAGTCGATGTCATTGGAAAATCTGAGCCTATTAAAGTAGATGAACGTTATTTATCAGAAATTATTGAAGCACGTATGGAACAAATTTTAACAAAATCAAAAGAAGTGCTAGAAGAAATTGATGCCTTAGAATTACCAGGTGGTGTCGTCTTAACAGGTGGCGCTGCAAGTATTCCAGGTGCCGTGGATCTAGCACAAGAAATTTTTGGTGTGAATGTGAAACTTTACGTGCCAAACCACATGGGACTACGCAATCCTGTCTTTACCAATGTGATTAGTATTGTCGATTATTCAGCAAACTTAAATGAAGTCTACCAATTAGCAAAAGTCGCAGTCACAGGTGAGAAAGTTCAACCAGAACATTCAGCAGTCTACCAACAAGAGACGACTTATGAAACGACCTATGAAGGCACAGAAGAAAGTCAAAGCATGGCCTTACCAGAAGAACCCGTACATAACGAAGGCGTTGTGGATAAAGTAAAGGGCTTCTTCTCAAGTATATTTGATTAATGAATGCAGGAGGAAAAAAAACGATGGAATTTTCAATTGATAGCAGTATCCATGAAGGTGCAGTAATTAAAGTTATCGGTGTCGGTGGTGGTGGCGGAAACGCGGTCAACCGAATGATCGAAGAAAATGTAAAAGGTGTTGAATTTATTGCTGTGAACACGGATGTTCAAGCATTAAAAAATTCAAAAGCAGAAACCGTGATTCAATTAGGCCCTAAATACACACGTGGTCTAGGAGCAGGTTCTCAACCAGAAGTTGGAGAAAAAGCAGCAGAAGAAAGTGAAGAACTTGTGCGTGAATCACTTCAAGGAGCAGATATGGTCTTTATCACTGCTGGAATGGGTGGCGGAACGGGTACAGGTGCTGCCCCAATCGTTGCAGGAATCGCCAAAGAATTAGGCGCTTTAACCGTTGGTGTTGTGACGCGTCCATTTACATTCGAAGGCCCAAAACGTGGACGTTTTGCTGCAGAAGGCATTGCGAAACTAAAAGAGAATGTAGATACTTTACTCATTATTTCAAATAACCGTCTATTAGAAATTGTAGACAAAAAGACGCCAATGTTAGAAGCTTTCCGTGAAGCAGATAATGTATTACGTCAAGGAGTTCAAGGGATCTCTGATTTAATTACAGCACCAGGCTATGTCAACTTAGACTTTGCAGACGTGAAAACGGTGATGGAAAACCAAGGAACTGCATTAATGGGAATTGGTGTCGCAAACGGCGAAGACCGTGTCATTGAAGCAACGAAAAAAGCGATTGCTTCTCCATTGCTAGAGACATCCATCGATGGTGCAGAACAAGTATTATTAAACATCACAGGTGGTTTAGACATGACCTTATTTGAAGCACAAGATGCGTCAGATATTGTTGCCGGGGCAGCAGGTGGCGATGTGAACATTATCCTTGGAACTTCAATCAATGAAGATTTAGGAGATGAAATCCGTGTAACCGTGATTGCAACTGGTATTGACCCTACAAAAAAAAAGGAAACTAGATCGAGTCGCCCAGTAAGAACGACACAAGTTCAAGCAACGCAACAACGTCCAGTATTGGATTTAGAGCAAGCGAAACCGGCTCAATCAGAAGAAGACAATGCCTTTGGAGATTGGGATATCCGTAGAGATCAAAATGTTCGCCAAAAGGTTGAAGAACCACAATTTGAAACAATTGAAAAAAAAGATTTTGAAACATTCAACCGTGAAGAAATGAAATCAAACGATGATGAATTAAGTACACCACCTTTTTTCCGTCGTAAACGATAAGGAGGCCAGAGCACATGATTTCTGAAAACTTGCTGCGAGTTAGGCAAGAGATACAGAATTCCTGTGCTCTTGTTTCTCGTCAACCAGAAGAAGTAAAATTGATTGCCGTGACAAAAAGCGTGGACAGTCAAGCGATGAAAGAATTACATCAACAAGGAATCAATGATTTTGCCGAAAACCGGACGGATGTTTTTCTTGAAAAATATGAACAGTTTAAAGACGATCCAACGATCAAGTGGCATTTTATCGGGCATTTGCAACGGCGAAAAGTGAAACAAGTGATCAATCAAATGGATTACTTTCATGCATTGGAGAGTCTAAAACTGGCACAAGAAATTCAAAAAAGAGCCACGAAGACAATTTCATGTTTTGTTGAAGTGAATGTTTCTGGAGAAGCGAGTAAAATGGGGATTTCTCCGGATGAGTTGCTGACATTTATTCAAGCGTTACAGCCTTATGATAAGATTAAGGTAATCGGTTTGATGACGATGGCCCCTTATGAATCGGATGAAGCAGAACAATTTGCGATTTTTTCAAAATTACGTTCTTTACAACAAGAAGTCGTCGCTTTACAAGCGCCAGCAGCTCCTTGTCAAGAACTCAGCATGGGAATGTCAAATGATTTTTCTGTCGCGATTCAAGCAGGCGCAACGTCCATTCGAGTAGGTAGTGCGTTATTTCAAGAATAAATTATCAAGGAGGGAAAGAACATGACGAAAACAAGTTTTTTTGGTAAGATGGGAAGTTTCTTTGGTTTAGAGGATGATGAAGAGTTTAGTGAACAATCATTTACTGAACAACCAAGACGAAGCACACCAAAAACAACACCAATACCTAGACAAAAAGTAGTGGTTCCAAAGACAAGTGGGCGGCAAAAAGGTCAGGCACCAATGCCAAATGTCATGCCTCAACAACAATCTAGGCCTCAAACAAGAGTACAGGAACAAACACAAGCAACGGGGAGAAAGTCTACCCGAACAGAAAAAAAAGTGGTGCCCATTCAATCTGAAAGAAGAAGTGCTCGCCCTCAAGGTGCAGCAAAAGACTCATCAAGTACGATTATGGTATTAGAACCAAGAGTATACTCAGAAGCCATGTCAATTGCCAAACACGTAATGAGTGGCAAGTCGGTATTAGTTAATTTTCACTTAATGGAAGAACATCAAGCACGCCGAATTGTTGATTTTTTAACGGGAACTGTTTATGCTGAAGATGGGGACATTAAACGCGTCTCGGATGAGATGTTTTTATGTACACCAAAAACAGTGGAAATTGAAGGCACAGCCAATTCTCTTGCGCAAAGTGAGATGTTTGACCTGAATGAAATGTCGCTTTAAAGGAGGAAGGACTTATTATTTCCATATTATTTACTTTGATTGGCCTGGTTAGTCGGGTCATTTATATCTACACGGTATTACTTGTTATTTACGCCTTATTATCCTGGTTTCCAGGCGGCTATCAGTCGACGTTTGGACGTTTTTTAGCCAAAATCTGTGAACCATATTTGGGCCTATTTGATCATTTAAACCTGTCTTTTGGACCGGTTAACTTTAATATCGCATTTGCAATTATCGTGTTACAATTAGCCTCTCAAGCGATAATAATGTTATTACAAAAGTTAGTGATTTTTCTTTACTAATTAAAAAAAGAGATAAAGGAGAAAGAATCGATGAACGCCAATGTCTATCAACATTTTCGCAACGATGAACGTCCCTTTATTGATTTGGTCGGGGACTGGTTAGAACAAGTATCTTTTCAGTACGCTCCTTACTTAACCGAATTTTTAGATCCGCGTCAGGCTTATATTTTAGAGACGCTCATTCGGCAAGAATCTGATTTAAGCTTTCAGTTTTGGGGTGGCTACGAAGCTGCAGAGCGTAAGCGCTGTTTGATTTATCCAGACTACTATGAACCGACACAAGAGGATTTTGAACTCTCATTATTTGAAGTGAATTATCCAAAGAAATTCACTCAGTTGAGTCATGGAAAAGTGTTAGGAACGCTCATTGGTTCAGGGGTTAAGCGCGAAATGTTTGGGGATATTCTTTCCGATGGTGAGCACTGGCAAGTCTTTTTAGCAGCAGAAGTCGCTTCTTACGTGCAACTACAAGTGACGAAGATGGGCAATGTAACGGTACGCTTAGAACCACGAAACTATACCCAAATATTGACGCCTAAAGATGGTTGGTCCGAGGAAAAAACAACCGTTTCTTCCCTACGTTTAGATACGGTCATCTCAACCGTATTTAATATCTCTCGTCAACGTTCGAAACAATTAATTGAAGCGGGGAAAATTAAAATTAATTGGGTGGAAGTCCAGCGTCCAGACTTTATGTTAGATTTGCTAGACATTGTTTCCATTCGAGGGTTTGGCCGGATACAGCTTCAAGGGATTGAAGGGAAAACAAAAAAAGAGAAGATACGCTTAACTTTAGGTGTCCTACGAAAATAAACTCAGAGGTGAACGAAATGGCATTAACTCCATTAGATATTCAAAATAAAAATTTTCCTGTAAAAATGCGTGGTTATGAAAAAGACGAAGTCGATGATTTCTTAGAATTAATCGTTCGTGACTATGAAGATGCCGTGCAAAAAAATCGGGAACTTGAAAAAGCATTGAAACACGCAGAAGAAAAACTCGAGTACTTTAATGAATTGAAAGATGCTTTAAATCAGTCAATCATTGTAGCACAAGATACTGCGGATAAAGTGAAGACAAGTGCGAGCAAGGAGTCAGAAGTGATTGTGACTTCTGCGCAAAACAAGGCAGATGAGATGGTCGCAAAAGCTGAGAAGCGAGCACATCATCTAACGACTGCCGCCGAAGAAAAAGCCAAAGAAATTTTAACAGAAGCCACAAATAATGCACGTCAATTAGCAGTAGAAACGAATGACTTGAAGAAGAAAACAAGAGTCTTTCATAATAACTTACAGTTGATGTTACAATCACAATTGGAACAAGTGAAAACACCAGAATGGGAAGAAATTTTGGCACCATTTTCAAGCTATGTCCAAGAAAATCATGAAGTGATTCGCGAAGTTTTATCAAAAGAACTTGACAACGAAAACAATTCTGAAGTAAACTCAGAGGAAGTAATCGAAGACTTTTCGATGACGGAGCCAACGGAATAGTCGTTCAATCTTTTGAACGCTCAATATACAAGCAAAAATAGAACAGAAAAATCAATGGATATTTTTTTAGCGAGTCGGTGAGAGTGGAAGACCGATAAACCCTGTCCTTGATTAGATCCTCTATTGGCATTGGTTTTGAAAAAATAGTAGAAACCAACGATTGATCTCGTTAACGATTACCAAGGAAAGCAATGCGAGCATTGTTTTTAAATTTTGGGTGGTACCGCGATACGTTCGTCCCTTTCTTAGGGGAGGGGCGTTTTTTTGTTGCTAAAAACCAAAGGAGAGAAAAAGAAATGAAAATGAAAGAAACGTTACATTTAGGGAAAACTTCTTTTCCAATGCGAGGAAACTTACCCAATCGTGAAATCGATTGGCAAAAAGACTGGGAAGAACAAGACATTTATGGGCAGCGTCAAAAGCTAAATGAAGGAAAACCGAGTTTTGTTTTACATGATGGTCCCCCCTTTGCGAATGGAAATATTCATTTAGGGCATTCATTAAATAAAATTAGTAAAGATATCATTATCCGTTCGAAATCAATGTCGGGTTTTCGTGCACCTTATGTTCCTGGTTGGGATACACATGGTTTGCCAATCGAACAAGTCTTAACTAATAAAGGTGTGAAACGTAAAGAAATGACGATGGCAGAGTACCGTCAAAAATGTCATGATTATGCGCTCACTCAAGTAGAGACGCAACGAAACGATTTCAAACGACTCGGTGTTTCTGGTGATTGGGACAATCCTTATATTACGTTAACACCAGATTACGAAGCAAATGAAATTCGTGTGTTTGGTAAAATGGCAGAAAAAGGCTATATTTATAAAGGATTAAAACCAATTTACTGGTCGCCATCGAGTGAATCTTCTTTAGCCGAAGCGGAAATCGAGTATAAAGATGTGAAATCACCTTCCATCTACGTGGCTTTCCAAGTCAAGGACGGGAAAGGCCTACTCGCTGAAGATACAGCTTTTGTCATTTGGACAACGACTCCATGGACCTTGCCAGCTAATATGGGCATTTCTGTCAATCCTGACTATACTTATTTGCAAATTAAAGCAGACGGTCGTCAATTTGTGGTAGCAAAAGACTTGTTGGCGACAGTTAAAGAAGCCATCGGTTGGGAAGAGATTGAAATCCTACAAGAACTTGCGGGAGATCAGCTCGAACATATGACTGCTCAACATCCATTTTATGATCGTGATTCTTTAGTGATGCTTGGAGATCACGTGACTTTAGAAGCCGGGACTGGTTTGGTTCATACGGCACCTGGACACGGGGAAGATGACTACATTGTGAGTCGTCGTTATGGCTTAGAAGTCGTATCGCCTGTTGACGGACGAGGAATCTTTACGGCAGAAGCGCCGATGTTTGAAGGCATGTTTTATGATAAAGCAAATCCAGTCATTACTGATTTATTAACGGAAAAAAATGCCTTATTAAAATTAGACTTCTTCACGCATAGCTATCCGCATGATTGGCGTACCAAAAAACCAGTGATTTTCCGTGCGACTCCCCAATGGTTTGCCTCCATTGATAAGTTCCGTCAAAACATGTTAGACGAAGTGGAGAAAGTTGATTGGTTATTACCTTGGGGTAAAACTCGGATTTATAATATGATTCGTGACCGTGGCGATTGGGTAATCTCCCGTCAAAGAGCTTGGGGTGTCCCACTACCAATTTTCTACGCTGAAGATGGCCAGCCAGTCATCACACCAGAAACCGTGGAACATGTTGCAACTTTAATTGAAGCGCATGGATCAAATGTTTGGTTTGAAAGAGAAGCAATTGATTTACTACCAGCTGGATTTACCCATCCAGGTTCACCAAATGGCGAGTTTACGAAAGAAACAGATATTATGGATGTCTGGTTTGATTCAGGTTCTTCCCATGAAGCAGTTTTACGTCAACGTCCGGAGTTAACATTCCCAGCAGATATGTATTTAGAAGGATCAGACCAATACCGTGGTTGGTTCAACTCAAGTTTAACAACCAGCGTTGCAGTGAATGGCGTTGCGCCTTACAAAGCAGTACTCTCCCAAGGGTTTGTGCTAGATGGTGAAGGCCGTAAGATGAGTAAGTCTCTTGGAAACACGATTTTACCAGATAAAGTGATCAAACAAATGGGTGCCGATATTTTACGTCTATGGGTAAGTAGTGTGGACTATGAAGCCGATGTGCGTGTCTCAATGGATATCTTAAACCAAGTCTCAGAAATCTATCGTAAAATCCGTAATACGATGCGTTTCTTACTAGCCAATACCGAAGATTTCAATCCGACAACCGACCGTGTGGCGTATGAAGATTTACGTTCGGTAGATAAATATATGACGGTTCGTCTCCATGAAACGATTAAGGAAATCCGTGAAGAAGGGTATGAAAAATATCACTTCTTACAAATTTATCGTACCGTCATGAACTACTTAACAATTGATTTATCTGCTTTTTACTTAGATTTTGCCAAAGATGTAGTGTATATCGAAGCACAAGACGATCATCAACGTCGCTGTATGCAAACGGTCTTCTATGACGTTGCAGTGAACTTAACCAAGTTATTAACACCAATCATCCCGCATACGGCCGAAGAAATCTGGTCACACTTGAAAGAAGAAGAAGCCTATGTGCAATTAGCAGAATTCCCTTCGTATCAAGAATTTGCCAACCAAGAAGAATTAATCGATACTTGGTCTGCTTTCTTAGCATTCCGTGACAATGTCTTAAAAGCGTTAGAAACCGCGCGTAATGAGAAGTTAATCGGGAAATCGCTAGAAGCAAAAGTAACGATTTATCCAAATGAACAAGTGCATACCTTATTAACAGCAGTGAATGCCAATATTCCGCAACTATTAATTGTGTCACCAGATTCATTCGAAATCAAAGCAGCCGGTGTGGAAGCACCCGCGGCAGCCATGAAGTTTGATGATGTAGCCATTCTAGTTGAAAAGGCAGAAGGGGAAACGTGCGAACGTTGCCGCCAAGTCAAAAAAGATGTGGGTAGTGAGGGGCAATTACCAACCCTTTGCGGTCACTGTGCGACCATCGTAACGAAAGAGTACCCAGAAGCGGTTGCTGAAGGTTTTGAAGCTTAATTGAAAGAATGGAAGTGCTCCTTAGATTTTTCTAGGGAGCTTTTTTGTGAAGTTTGTAAAAAAATCGAATCGAATAACAAAAAACAAGCTGAGAACATGCTCAACTTGTTTTTTTGTTTTATGAAAGTAAGTTCCGTTCACGGTACCATTCGTCTGGATTCCAGATCCATTTGAAGCCATCTTTTTCAAGAAGTTCAAAGGCGGCATCTGGCCCCATAGAGCCTGCGGCATAGTTCGGGAAGTCTGGGGTCATTTGATCCCAAGTTTCACGAATGACGTCCACAATATGCCAAGATTGTCTCACTTCATGCCAATGAGTAAAGTTCGTGCCATCGCCATTTAGCGCATCAAGTAATAACTTCTCGTAGGCTTCTGGTGTATTTTCCATGATTTCCGTACTGTTACGATAAGCCAATTGAATCGGCGATAGATCAAAAGAAGGACCGACTTCTTTTCCGTTGAGGGATAAAGAGAAGCCTTCTGTTGGTTGGATGTAAATAGTTAGGATATTTGGTTCGAGTGTTGGTTGCTCACAAATCGTACCCACTTCTGATTTGAATAAGTTTACCGGTACTTGTTTGAAGACCACGTTAATTCGTGTGCCTTTTTCGGTCAAGCGTTTACCCGTGCGTACATAGAACGGTACCCCTGACCAACGGAAGTTATCAATCATGAATTTACCAGCCACAAAAGTTTCTGTTGCTGATTCCTCCGCAACGCCTGGTTCTTCACGATACCCTGCGTAGACGTCTTTATCCAATTTCCCTGGCGCATATTGTCCGCGAACGAAGTTTTCTTTGACTTCTTCAGGTGTATACACACGAACCGCTTCTAGGGCTTTAATTTTCTCTGCGCGAATTTCTTTTTCAGAAAAGGCAACAGGTGGTTCCATTGCAAGAAGGGATAAGACTTGTAAAATATGGTTTTGTACCATATCTTTTAAAGCGCCACTCTTGTCATAGTAACCTCCACGGTCTTCGACACCTAAGTTTTCAGCAATTGAAATTTGGATGTTATCGATGTAGCGGTTATTCCACATGGATTCGAAGATGTTATTGGCAAAGCGAATCGCAGAAATATTTTGAATCATTTCTTTCCCTAAGTAATGGTCAATGCGATAAATTTCTTTTTCTGCAAAAACGCTTGCGATTTCTTTGTTTAATTGACTGGCTGTTTCATAGTCGGTTCCAAAAGGTTTTTCAATAATGACACGATGGTAACCTTCAGAAGAAAGCATTCCTTGAGATTCAAGATGGGAAACGATTGTGCCAAAGAAGTTTGGCGACATCGCCAAGTAAAAGAGGCGATTGCCTGCTAAATCATAGGTGTCGTTAAGTTTTGTTGCTAAGTCTTTTAGACGGTCATAATGCTCGGTATCCGTCACATCATGTGATTGGTAGTAGAAATGTGAAGCAAAGGTATTGGCTTCTTCTTCAGTCGGATTGAGTTCAGCGATGGTTTCTTTTACAACCTCACGATAAGATTCATCCGTCCAAGGTCGACGAGCGGTTCCAATGACTGCAAAGGCATCTGCCAATCGACCCGTTCGATATAAACGAAATAGGGAGGGGTATAGTTTTCTTTGGGCGAGATCCCCGGTAGCGCCAAAGATGGTCAGTAATACTTTCTTTTCATTCATTTCATTCACTCCTCTTATAATAAATCAACAAAAATTGAGTTGGCTGCTTTGTAGCTGACAACAATGGTTTTCTCCTGATTGGCCAGTGTGATTGGGCCTTCATAAGGAGAGACATCAATAATTTCATACTCTTCTTGTAAATGAAGGTCGATCATTACAAGGTAGTCCAATAATTCTCGTTCGTCAACAACCCGAGCAATTCGAATTTTCGAATGAATAGGATAGGAGCGAAGCGCTTCACGTTTTTGTTCGTGTACGAGTTGATTTTCCTCAGGAATCATGCCGCCGTGCGGACACCTCTTGGGAGAATCGAGATAGCGTTCGAGTCGGTTGGCCAGTGTACTAGAAGTGATATGTTCAAGTACTTCTGCTTCGTCGTGAACATCATTCCATGAATAACCAAGGTGTTCAACGAGGAAAACTTCCCAGAGTCGATGCTTTCGAATGAGAGAACTTGCTAAGGAGAGTCCCTTGGGCGTCAATTGCACGCCTTGGTAGGGGACATGGTCAATGAAGCCTTCTTTCACGAGCTTACTAATCATCTCGCTAACAGAAGCGGCAGAGATATTTAAACCAATGACGATTTCTTTGTTACTAATTTGTTTGTCATCGCCACCTAGTTCTAGGATTAATTTTAAATAGTCTTCACGATTTGGCGTCATCATTCTCATCCCTTCTACATATGAAGTAAATTCTATCAAAAAAAGTGTCTCTTTACTACATAAAAGACAGAGAAGATGGAAAAATCTACTTTTTTTCAGGAAATAAGAGAAAAAGAGGGTGTGACCATGAAACGCGCCACACCATTTTCACTTAAATGATAAAAGTGTTCTCTTTTTAAAATGCCCAGTCGCCTTTGCGGAAAACAGGAACTTTTGTACCATCGGCACGAATACCATCAATGTCCATCTCCGCAGAACCAATCATAAAGTCTACGTGGGTATGACTACGGTTTAAACCAGCAGCAGCTAATTCTTCTTCGGTCATTTCTGTACCACCTTCAAGGTTAAAGGCGTAGGCCGAACCAAAGGCTAAGTGATTGGAAGCATTTTCGTCAAATAAGGTATTAAAGAAAGTAATCCCTGATTGTGAAATAGGCGATGGGTCTGGAACAAGTGCGACTTCACCTAAACGTTTGGCACCCTCATCTGTTTCTAGAAGCGTTGCTAAAACATCTTGACCTTCTTCTGCTGAAAATTCCACGACTTTTCCATCTTTGAAAGTAAATTTCATGCCAGAAATAATACTCCCTGCGTAACTTAATGGTTTCGTACTTGAAACATAACCGTCGACACGATTCGCATCAGGAGCGGCAAAGACTTCTTCTGTCGGCATGTTGGCATTGAAAACTTCTCCCCGAGCGTTTAAGCTGCCAACGCCTTCCCAAATGTGGTTTTTCGGTAAACCAACCATTAAGTCGGTGCCGGGTGCGGTATAGTGAAGCGCAACAAACTGCTCCTTGTTTAATTCTTGTGCTTTTCCTTGTAAGGTGTCTGTATGTTGTTTCCAAGCAGCTACAGGGTCTTCGGTGTAGATGCGAGTCGTCTGAAAGATTTGTTCCCATAAAGCGTCTAGAGCTGCCTCAGGTGCAAGATTTGGGAACACTTTGTTGGCCCATTCTTGACCAGCGGCTGCGACAACAGTCCAAGAAACTTTATTGGCTTGAGTTGCTTTACGTAGGTTTGCCATTGCTTTGCCACTTGCTGTTTGAAAAGCAGCAATTCTTTGTGGATCCACACCAGCTAAAGCCCCTGGATCCGAAGAAACCACGCTAATGCGGCTTGCTCCTTTTTCAATCCAGTCATCGGATTCGTCGATACGGTATTGAGGGACGGTTTCGAGTCGCTCTTGATCGGCAAAATTTAAAAACTCTTTTTGAATGACGGAATCATTCCATTTAACAATGACCTCAGCTGCACCTAATTCGTAGGCTTTTTTGGTAATCAGACGAGCCAATTCGACTTGATCGACACTGATTTGTAAGACAACGGTGTGTGATTTTTGCACGTTCACTCCTGTTGCGACAATTAATTGAGCGTATTTTTCTAAATCTTCATGAAAATTTGCTAAAACCATTTTATTTTCCTCCTTGTAAAAATGATTACAGTTCTAATTATAACATTCTTTACGGCTGAAAAAAGTCATTCAGCCAATTTATTTTTGAATGAAACCCACTTGTTTTACGACAAAATTAAAAAATATCTGCTATTTAATGCGAGAAATTATTCTTTTTTTCAGAAAAATGCTAAAATGAAGGTAAGAAATGAACTTGACAACTCGTAAGAGAAGAGGAGTGAGAAAAATGGCACGTAAAAAAACAATTACAAGAGATCAAATCTTAAACGCCGCACATCAAGTGATTTCAGAAAAAGGTTTTTCTCATTTTACCGCACGAAATATTGCGACTCAAATGAACTGTTCCACTCAGCCAATTTACTTAGAATTTAAAAACATGGATGATTTAAAAGAAGCACTTTTTGATCGCATGGCCGAAAAGACTTCTGAGAACTTTATCAACGACACTACAGCAGGTGATGCTTTTGAAGAATTTGGGACCCAGTTTGTCCTCTTTGCTCAAGAGAGCCACCAATTGTATCAATCGCTGTATTTAGAAGACGATCAGGGGGCGCGGAAAATGCAAACCGCTTTTCAATCCGTTTTTGAAACACTTTTAGCAGAAAAAACAGAGGAAATGAAAACCCCAAAAGAAGACTTTTTCTTAGCTTATTTTATTTATGTTTCTGGTCTGGCTTCGATGGTTAGTGAAAAGATTTTATCTTTTTCAGAAGAAGCTTTACGAATCATGTTACGTGTGTTTTTGAAGTCCATTAAAGAAGGAAAAAATGACGGAGCGACCTTGTTTACTTTAGGGAACTTCAATTAGCAATTTTGAGAAAACAATCGGTTGATACAAAAGCTAAGAGGCTGTGACGTCTGTCACAGCCTCTTATTGCTTATCCTAAGCTTTCAACAAGTGCTTTAGCGAAAGCCTCTAAGTTTTGAATATCTTCTTCTTCTGCGGCCAAGTCTACTTTGACACAGTCGGCTCCTTTGACAGCACCGGTTTTTAAGAAGGTCTCTTCAAAATCATCAATGGATTTGCAGAAGAAATCGTAAAACGTATCGCCTGAACCACAAACACCAAAGGTTTTCCCTGTTAAATCTAATTCTCCTAAATCATCATAAAAATCCATGATTTCATCTGGTAGTTGTCCCTCGTCATACGTATAGGTTGCAACAATACAAAGATCGGCCTCTTCAAAATCACTTGCGTCTACTTGTGTACATTCATTGATTTCCACTTCTACGCCTAAATCTTCCAAAGCTTCAGCGACAATATCTGCGATTTCTTCGGTATTTCCTGTCATGCTTGCATAAACAATTTTTGCTAAGGTCATGGTTCTCCTCCTTGGATAATCCTTAAATAGTCTCTTGGCTATTATAGCAAAAGAAAGAAACATTGGGAACCATGACTATGAAGAGAAGTCGATTTGGAAAAAGCAATGAAACTATGGTAAAATAGACAAGATTTAAAGGAGAGGATAAAACAGAATGATTACATTGAAATCAAAACGTGAAATTGAAAAAATGGCGGAGTCAGGTGCCCTTTTAGCAGAAGTTCACAAAGCATTGCGTGACTTTATTAAACCAGGTATTACCAGTTGGGACATTGAAGAGTTTGTCCGCCATTACATTGAAAGTCATGGAGGCATACCTGCACAAATTGGTTATGAAGGCTATAAATATGCAACTTGTTGTAGTATTAATGATGAAATTTGTCATGGCTTCCCTCGTCGAAAAGTGTTGAAACAAGGAGATTTAATTAAAGTCGATATGTGCATTGACCTAAATGGTGCCATGTCTGATTCCTGTTGGGCTTACGCCGTTGGGGAACCAACGCCAGAAGTCGCACGTCTGATGGCTGTCACAAAAAAAGCCTTGTATTTAGGAATTGAACAAGCCCAAGTCGGGAACCGAATTGGCGATATTGGCCATGCGATCCAATCTTATGCGGAAGCGCAAGGTTATGGCGTTGTTCGCGATTTTATTGGACATGGCATTGGACCAACCATCCATGAAAGTCCAGCTATCCCGCATTACGGGGAAGCAGGGAAGGGTTTACGTCTAAAAGAAGGCATGGTGATCACCATTGAGCCAATGATTAATACGGGCACTTGGAAAATGAAAATGGATCCAAATGGTTGGACAGCCTATACTTTAGATGGAGGCATCAGTTGTCAATATGAACACAGCATTGCGATTACCAAAGAAGGTCCCATCTTGCTAACCTCTCAAGGGGAAGAAGGCACGTACTAGACGACAAAAGAGGGGGGGAGGAGAGAAGCCATGCTTACTTTTTTAAAACGTGAAAAAGTCCAACGATTTTTTGAAACGGTGAAAACGCGCGTGACGGATTCGGAAATGACACAAGGCTCCATTATTATCGCCTATTACTTGCTGCTTTCTTTATTTCCTTTGTTAATTGCGGTGGGGAATTTGCTCCCTTTTCTAAAAATAGATCCCAATAGTGTCTTACCATATGTTCAAGAAGTCATCCCGCAGCCGATTTACGAGTTTTTAGGACCAGGAATTCAAGAGATGTTAACGCAAGGTTCTGGCGGCCTCCTCTCTTTTTCTGCTGTGTTAACACTTTGGTCGGCCAGCGCGAGTATGAATGCTTTGCAAATTGCTTTAAACCGAGCCTATGGTGTGGCCAGTCGTGGGAACTTTATTATTGTTCGAATGGTCTCGTTAATCGCGATGTTGGTGCTTTTATTTTCGATTGTCGGAGTGACGCTGGTTGTCGGTTCAGGAAAACTCATTTTGGAAAAATTACAGCCAATTTTCTTGTTTTCTGATCAGATTATTTCAACCTTTCAAACGTTAAAATGGCCCTTGACCTTTCTTATTTTATTCACATTAATGACGGTAATTTATAGTATCATTCCAAATGTCCGTCTACATGCACGTTCGATTTTTCCAGGAGCTTTTTTTGCGACAATTGGTTGGATGTTTTTGTCTCAAGCGTTTGGAATTTATGCGAAATATTTCACTTCAAGAATTAGCGGTTATCAAATTATCGGAAGTTTTATTGTAATGATGCTCTGGTTAAATTTTGCAGCCATTATTATCATTCTTGGAGGCATTATAAATGCTGTCACAGAAGAAATGATTGGTGGAACCGTTGAGGAGCGGGAGGGTCCGATGAATTTTCTGACACAGCGAATCAAAGATAACTGGAAGAATTAAGAAGAAAGAGAGAAAAAAGATGGGCTTTACTTTTCAATTTATTATTCGCTTGTTTCTGACAATGTTACTATCTGCCATTTTAACCCCGCTAATCAAACTTTTGGCGTTCAAAATGGGTGCGGTGGATGCACCTGGCGAACGTAGAATTAATAAAAAAACCATGCCTACTGCCGGTGGACTTGCAATCTTCCTCTCCTTTACGACACTTGTCTTATGGGAGTTTTCAGCTGTGCTTGGTTTTTCCAACATTAGCTGGATTTTATTAGGAGCTTTGCTTGTCATTGCAACGGGTTTATTGGACGATTTGTATGAATTAAATCCAAGACAAAAGATGTTGGGCATTAGTCTTGCCTCCTTGGTGATTTACTTTTTAGCAGACATTGGGTTTCACACGTTATCGATTCCATTTGTCGGTGTTTATGAACTGGGGTGGCTCAGCTTGCCAATGACGGTTCTTTGGATTTTAGCCATTACGAATGCCGTGAATTTAATTGATGGCCTAGATGGGCTTGCAGCCGGTGTCTCGATTATCGCCTTGATGACGATGGGATTAATTAGTTATTTCTTTTTGCCAGGAAATGGTGTCATGTTGGCGATTTTAATATTTTCGTTGATTGCGGCGATTGTGGGTTTTTATCCTTATAACTTTTATCCGGCAACGATTTATTTAGGAGATACGGGGGCTTTGTTTTTAGGTTTTATGATTGCGGTTTTTTCTTTGCAAGGCTTAAAAAATGCCACGTTTATTTCCGTGATGACCCCGATGTTTATTTTAGGCGTACCAATTACAGATACGGTTTATGCGATGATTCGCCGTTTCTTTAATAAACAACCCATTTCTTCGCCGGACAAAATGCATTTACATCATCGCTTACTTTCTTTGGGGTTTACGCATCGAGGTGCGGTGTTAACGATTTATGCGATGGCTTTGGTTTTTTCCTTTATCGCCTTGTTAATGAATTATGCCAGTATGTGGGCGACAATTTTACTGATCGTGACGACCATCATTGGCATGGAATTATTCATCGAACTGATTGGCTTGGTAGGAGAAAACCGGCAACCCTTAATGGGTCTTTTAAAATTTATTGGCAACCGTAGTTATCGTCAGGAAGTGCTAAATAAAAGAAAAAAATAGAAACATCGCTCGCGATTGTTTTTATTTTTTTGAAAAAAACCGTTTTATTTGAAAAAAATGGGAAAATCAAACAGTATTTAAGTGGAGAGGAAGTTAGAATAATGAAAAAAAGTTTATTTCGAATGAGTCTTGTTGCGGCATTCCTACTGAGTGCTTGTGGGAATGGTCAGACAACAGAAACAACACAAACCAGTGGGGAAGTATCCGGATCGGCAACCACTTTAAAAATTGGTGTCATGCCTTCCATGGACAATATCCCTTTCATTGTCGCTCATGAACAAGGCTTTGATAAAAAACATGGTGTCGCTTTGCAAATCGAAGCTTTTAAATCAGGAAAAGATCGCGATGCTGCTTTTCAATCAGGCGCGGTGGATGGAATCAACGCGGATCTTATAGGGATTGCCTTGTACCTGCAAGGCGGGATGGACGTCAAAATTACCAGTGCAACCCAGGGCCAATTTGATTTAATTGCGACTGAAGATGTGAAAGAAACGAGCGATTTAAAAGGAAAAAAAGTGGTGATACTTAAAAATCAAGGGCCAGAATTTGCAGCAGAAGCTTTTTTAGAAAAGGCAGGCATCTCCGCAAGTGAGGTAGAAATGGTTGATGTACCCCAAGTTCCTAGCCGTGTTGAATTGCTAAGTAACGAGCAAGCAGGAGCTGCGATTTTACCAGAACCATTTGTTACGATGACGACAACTCAAGGGATGACGAATCTTGGTTCGACGTTGGATTTAGGGATTAACCTCTTTGCCTTGACTTTTACCCAAGACGTCATTGACGAAAAAGGACAAGCAATTAAAGGAATGTATGAGGCTTATAATGAAGCCGTTGCTTGGATGGCAGCAAATGATCAATCGGAATACTTGCAATTGTTTATTGATGAAATTGGGTTTCCTGAAACACTCAAAGACAAAATTGTCATCCCAGAATACCAACCAGCCTTTCAAACGAGCGAAGCAGATTTAGCGAAGGCCTTTAAGTGGGCACAAGAAAAAGGGTTACTCGAACAAGAAATCGAACCGAAAGCTGTATTAAGCGATGTCTACTTCAAATAAAGGCTATCAAATTCGCCAGGTGTCTTTTCAAGTGGAAGCACAGCCCATTTTAGCAGACATTGACTTGACGCTAGACAAAGAAAAAATTTATAGTTTAATTGGTCCTTCGGGTGCTGGGAAAACGACGCTGTTACAATTAATGGCCGGTTTAAAACCGTTACAAACCGGTCATTTGTCATTTGAAGAAGAGCCAATAACCAATCAAGTAGTCGCTTTAGTGCCGCAAGATTATGGGTTACTCCCTTGGCAAACTGTTTGGCAAGCAGTGGCGGCCGGACAAAAACTGAGTCAAAAAAGAAAACAAAGCGCTCAGGATAAGGAAGACATTCGTCATCTCCTCGAACAAATGAACCTGTTGGCCCATCAAGCAAAGTACCCCAATCAATTAAGTGGTGGGCAAAAGCAACGCGTGGCGATTGCTCGAGGATTTGCGATTCAGAGTGCGCTATTACTCATGGACGAGCCTTTTTCGGCCCTGGACGCGTTTACTCGTGAAAAAGCGCAAGCCTTATTCTTGACGCGGTGGCAAGTGGAAAAACCATTAACCGTTTTTGTAACACATGACATTGAAGAAGCGATTTTGTTATCCGATGAGATCATTGTCATGTCTGCCAATCCAGGGAAAATCAAGAAAATCTTGCCCTCTCCTTTTAAAGACAAAACAAAACTGGCTGAGAACCGTCAATCCGTCGCTCTTTTTGACATGTCACTCAAGTTGCGAAAGGAGATTGAAGAATGAACAATCCACATGTAAAGCGTTTGTTGGGTGGACTGGCTGCCATCTTATTATTTATCGGTCTTTGGTGGCTGGCAGCTTGGCAAGTCAACAAAGTTCTGTTACCCTCTCCTTTTGAGGTTTTTGCACGTCTCCCGATTTTATTTGAAAAAGAAATAGGGCGCCACCTTCAAGTGAGTGGCTACCGTATTTTACTGGGCATGGTTTATGCAAGTGGTGGTGGCTTTCTACTTGGCTGGTTGATGGGAAGTTTCCCCAAATGGCGTTATTTTTTTGATCCGATGATTTATTTGACTTATCCGATTCCAAAAATGGCCCTTCTCCCAATTGTGATGTTACTCGGTGGTTTGGGTGATACTTCAAAAGTCATGATGATTGTTTTAATCGTCTTGCCACAAGTTGCCATTTCCGTCAGAGATGCGATTCGGCAAATTCCGGAAAATCAATACGCCGTTTATCGTGCGCTAAAAGCATCTCGTTGGCAACAATTTCGTCAAATTACTTTCCCAGCAACGTTACCGGGTATTTTAAGTGGTGCGCGCATTTCATTAGGTACTGCAATCTCAATCTTATTTTTCACTGAAAATTATGGCACCCAGTATGGCATGGGTTATTTCATTATGGATGCTTGGACACGGATGGACTATGCAGCGATGTATGGTGGCATCTTGCTTTTAAGTAGTTTTGGATTATGTTTGTTTTTATTGCTCGATTTCTTTTCGTGGTGGATTTGCCGCTGGGAAAGAAAGGCCTAATTGATATAAAAAAAGAACGATGCGCAACGGAAGTACTCTCTCAAAGTTTGATTTTTGGTCTGAATGTGAGGGAGGAACGACCGTCAGTCTCGTTCTTTTTTGTTATCAATGCGTCGGGGACCTATCAAAAGAATAATTTCGTAAGCATGACGCAAAAATCTCATTGACGGTAGCTGCTTTGTTTGTCTATACTAATCATGTAAGGCTTTACAAAGAGGAGAGTGTAAAAAAGATGGCAAAAGTATTCGTTGAAGAACGTGAAAAAATTGGCACCATTTATACAATGAAAAACAAAGAGGGCGTACAGTTATCAGTCGTCGCTCACGGTGCGCGCTTATATGAATGGTTGGTTCCAGTCGAAGGGGAGAACCGCAATTTAGTTGTTGGCTATGAATCCTTAGCCGATCATCAGCGCACGCGCTATTTTGGTGCAACGATTGGGCCTGTTGCGGGTCGAATTCAAGATGCCTTTTTTGAGATTGATGGCAAAACATTTCATACAGAAGCAAATGAAAAAGGGAATACGCTTCATAGCGGTACAAAAAGTTTTGATACAAAAGAATGGTCGGCGACCCCTTTTCAAACAGAAGTAGAAGCAGGTGTCGAATTTAGTTTGGAAAGCTTTGATGGGCAATCTGGCTTTCCGGGACAAGTGAAGGTAAAGGTGACTTATGCCTTAAACGATGACAACCAGTTTCGCATCACTTATGAAGGAACCACGGATGCGCCAACCATCTTAAACTTGACGAACCACGGGTATTTTAATTTAACTGGGAAAGCAAGTGAAGCAATCGATTCTCATTCTTTGACCGTTGCAGCGGATTTTGTCGCTCAAACAGCAGCGGATACGACGACGACCGGTGAGAAAGTCAAAGTGACGGGGACCGCCTTTGATTTCACTTCAGAAAAGGAAATCGGTGAAACGGCTTTAGACACGCCCTTTATTTTAGATTCGTCGCAAGAACAAGCGATGAGAATCGTTAGTCCTGATAAAAAAGTGGCCGTCACGGTAACAACAACAGAACCCGCACTTGTTCTTTACATTACTGGGGAAGGGGAAGCCGGTCAAGTGATGAAGACTGGTACGCTTGCCAATCGTGGGAGCATTGCAATTGAAACACAGAAAATTCCCGGGACCGAACGCTATCCACAATTTGGTAGTATGTTGGTCACTCCCGAAAAACCGTATCACGCAGAAACCCTTTACCAAGTAACTTTTTAACCATTAATCAATGCATGCGATCAAAACGTACAAAAGTCCTTAGCAGTTAGCCGGTCTCTTGTGCGTTTTTTCAATCCACCTTTTTGACAAAAAATGATTACGAGTGTAAATTGAGAGTAGTGTAAGAAATAGGCAAGGAGTCGATCAAAATGTCAAAAAAAGAAGCCATCAAAATTAGCGAGGCGGAATGGGAAGTGATGCGTGTTATTTGGACACTCGAAGAAACCGACGCCGCAACGATTAATGAATTATTAAGTGAAAAAATGGGGTGGAAATTCGCAACAATCAAAACACTTTTGGGACGTCTGGTCAAAAAAGAGGTACTGAAAACCCAACAAGTCGGCAAGAAATATCTATACTCGGCGAACGTGAGTGAAGCAGAAACGTTTCATGGCGCAAGAGAAGCGTTGTTTTCACATATTTGTGCGACAAAAATCGGGGAGCACCTCGTAGAGATGATTCAAGACGTCGCTTTGACCGAGTCCGATATTCGTCGCTTACGCCAAACACTCGAGCAAAAGGAAGCAACTGCTCGGATTGTCTGTGACTGTATACCAGGCCAATGTCAGTGCGAAAAGCACTTGAAAGAATAGGAGAAAAACACAGAAGCTGACGGGAATTATGCTATAATGGAAGGGCGAAAGAAGGAGTGAAACGAATGACGTTAAAAAAATTAGAAGTGCCGACAACTTCGATTACCGAAGTAAAAAAGTCTCCGATGGATGTCTTTCAACAAGCCCGTGACGCAAAGACCGGTGTCTATGTCTTTAACCGGGAAAAAATTGCCGGAGTCATGCTAACGCAAGAACAGTATGAAACGTTGTTACAAGAGTTAGAAGAAAAACGTGCACAAAGTTTGACGATAGAAACCCCCATCGAGTCAGCAGACACACCCGATTTAGCAATGGAAGAACCCATTGTTGCGGGACTGGATTCGCTCGTTCATGAGATGCGACAAAAAATCGTCACTGGCAGTTTGATTCCTGCCAAAAACTTGGATGAACGCATGGTTACTTTAGGTTTTATTACTAAAAAAAGTGGCTTTGGTGGCGTAGTCGGCATGATCGATGAGCTCAAAGAAACCGGGAAAATGGTGTACCAATTGCGTGGCAAACATGACGGCAAGCAAATTGTCGCAGAAGTCATTGGCGAACCGGATCATCAGAGTCAGTTATTTGATAAATTAATTGTAAAGCGAATCCATTTAAAAGAGGAATCCTAAGAAAAAGTTGACCGCAACCTTGGGGAGTGGTTCTTTTTCTTTTTTACGGCAAAAAACTCGCATCATACAATTTCTTTATGGTAAGATAACAGCAATGAACTTTTTAGGAGGCCTCTATGAATAAACTACAAGACCGTTTTAATCCGCAAGTCAATCAGATTGCCATTTCGTTAATTCGTCAATTTGACGAGCGTGTATCCACCATTCCAAATGTTTTAAGGTTAACACTCGGGGAACCTGATTTTGATACGCCTGAAGCTGTTAAAGACGCCGGCATCCAAGCAATCGAACAAAATTTCAGTCACTATACGGGGATGGCAGGCTTGCCCGAAGTGCGTGAAGCTGCTTGTGCCTTTATGAAAAAGAAATACCATCTCGACTACGATTGGCAAACAGAGGCCTTAGTAACGGTAGGTGGAACCGAAGCCATTTCTGCCACGCTTTTAAGTATTTTGGAGCCAGGCGATAAAGTCTTGTTGCCAACACCTGTCTATCCAGGTTACGAACCCGTCATCACTTTGGCAAATGCGCAAAGTGTTCCGATGGATACGAGTGCAACAAATTTTGTCTTAACGCCTGAATTGCTCGAAACAACGCTTCAAGCACATGGCAAGGACGTGAAAGCAGTCATTCTAAATTACCCAAGTAATCCGATTGGTGTGACTTATAGTCGTGAAGAAATTAAAGGTTTGGCCGCAGTTTTAGCCAAGTATTCTGTCTTTGTCCTCTGTGATGAAATCTATAGCGAGTTGGTCTACGATGAGCCCCATACGTCACTCGCAGAGTTTTTGCCAGAACAAACGATTGTCATCAATGGCTTATCCAAATCGCATGCGATGACGGGGTGGCGGATTGGTTTTATTTTTGGCCCGCAAGCGCTCGTTCAAGAGATTGTAAAAGTCCATCAATATTTAGTGACTGCTGCAAGTACGATTTCACAAAAGGCAGCCTATGTTGCATTAACAACGAGTATGAACTCAGGGGAAGAGATGAAAAAAGAATACCTTGTTCGTCGTGATTTTGTGTATCAAACCATGCGCGGACTCGGTTTTGAAATCGCAAAACCAAGTGGTGCCTTTTATCTCTTTGCGAAAATACCCGCTGGCTACGAACAAAAATCGATGGACTTTTGTGTTGATTTAGCAGAAAAAGTTCAATTAGCCTTAATTCCAGGAGTGGCTTTTGGTCAAGCTGGCGAGGGCTTTGTTCGGATTAGCTATGCAGCAAGTCTAGAAACATTAGAAGAAGCAATGCGTCGTTTAACGAAATATATGCAAGAAACGAAAGAATGAAAGTTAAAAGGTCCAAAAGTCGTTTGATCTCGAACGAACTTTTGGGCCTTTTTCTTTTCTTTACCCAAAATTTACAAACTCCGAGTGAATCTTAACATAGAATGAAACCGTCCTTTACAGAAGCTTGGTAAAGTAGAGAAGTAATACAGAAGGAGGAAAACAAGTAAATGAAAAAAATGAGTTTATTTTTACTAACAATTGCGGCACTTGCTGCAGGCTGTGCAAGTGGGCAAGGAAATGAAAGTCAAGGTTCAACAACAAATGAAAAAAATCAACCGGTGAAAATTATTGCTGTCGGTTCTACTGCGTTGCAGCCGCTCGTTGATAGTGCGGGTGTGAAGTTTCAAGAAGCGCATTCAAATTATGAGATTTCCGTTCAAGGTGGTGGCAGTGGGACTGGTTTAAGTCAAGTGGCTGCTGGGAGCGTCACGCTGGGCAACTCAGATGTTTTTGCAGAAGAAAAAGAAGGAATTCCAGCCGATGAACTTGTGGATCATCTGGTTGCAGTCGTTGGGATGGCGCCAGTAGTCAATCCAGAAGTTGGCGTTACCGACATTACACAAGAACAATTGATCGATATCTTTACCGGGAAAGTCACGAACTGGAAAGAAGTTGGCGGCGCAGACACAGAAATTGTCGTGATGAACCGTGCATCAGGCAGTGGGACGCGAGCGACTTTTGAAGAGTGGGGCTTAAATGGAGCGGTTGGTATTCAATCGCAAGAACAAGATTCTTCAGGAACCGTGAAAAAAATTGTTGCGGAAACACCAGGAGCAATCAGCTATTTAGCTTTATCATACTTGGATGATTCAATTCAAGCCTTAGCTTTAGATGGTGTTCAACCTTCGAATGAAACGATTCAAACAAACGATTGGAAAATCTGGTCTTACCAACACGTCTATACCAAAGGAGAGCCGACTGCTGAAGTCAAAGTCTTTTTAGATTATTTAGTTTCAGATGAAGTGCAACAAGGCGTCGTTCAGGATTTGGGCTATATCGCGATTACAGAGATGCAAGTCGAACGAAGTGCTACAGGCGAAGTAACAAATAAATAAACAAGAAAAGAAAACCTTTACGAAAGGAAGGGGCATGAAATGCCACGATTCGTAAAGGTTTTCTTTTAGCTTTCAGTCACGGATTCAATGATTGGTAAGTAGACGGTAAAGGTCGTTCCAATCCCTGGATGGCTTTTTACAGTAATCGTTCCGCTAAGTCGTTCGACGTAGTCTTTGACGATGGCAAGGCCAATCCCTGAGCCACCAGTATTTCGAGTTCGCGCCTTATCAACCCGGTAAAAACGTTCGAAAATGCGTGCCAAGTCCTCTGTTGCAATTCCGATACCAAAATCCTGGATGGAAAAATGTAACCCTTGCTCTTGGGAAAATTGGATACCGATTTTTCCGTTTGGCAAAGAATAGTGTAGGGCATTTTCAATTAAATTCTTACAAATCGGATAAAACAAAGCGAGCGGCGTTTCAAATGTCGCAGTTTGCGAACCCTCGATGGTCACAAGGAGATTTTTTTCTTGAATCATTGTTTGATACCCTTCAATCATCTGTGTGAAAAAAGGTTGTAATTGGATTCTTTCCTTTTCGTAAGTAATTTCGCTGCCTTTTGAGAGCAGAATAATTTCTTGTGTGAGCTTTTCTAAACGATGCGCTTCTTTTTGCATGATGGTTAAAAAGGCCGTCAATGTTTCAGGGTCCTCTTTTGCCCCATCAAGTAATGTCTCGGTAAAGCCAATCAAAGAAGTAATCGGTGTTTTCAGTTCATGGGAAACATTCCCGACAAAATCTTTTTGCATTTTTTCTAGTTGGTGAATCCGGGTGAAATCATAGGAAACACCTAAAATTTGCTCTGTTTCTGAAAAATAACTCAGCGAAATGGCCAGTCGTTTTTTCCAATGTTGGGTAACGATTTCTTGATGAATAAAGGGCGTTTTCTCTGTTAGTTGATAGACCATTTGAATCAATTCAGGTTCGACAATCACTTTTTCAAAGGATTCTTTTTCCAAAAGGTCAAGATAGACACCCAGTTGCTCTTTCAGCGCTTGATTCATAAAGGTAATTTCATGTTGACTATTTAGTAAAAAGACGCCAATCGTTAACTCCTCTAAAAGAAAGTAAAACTGTTTTTCGGTGGCTTGGTAGGATTGATAGGTCTGACTCAATCCTTGACTCACTTGATTGACACTTTGATAAAGCTCGTCCCACTGAGAAGTATCCGCAATAATCGTTTCGGCATGGGCAGGGTCGGCAATCATTCGTTTGAGAACCGGTAGAATCGTCTCTATTGGCCGATTGCGCCGTTGGATAATTTTATAAAGAACATAAGAAACGAGCGAACAAAGGGTAAAATAAACGAGGAAGATGCCTTGTTTCATTTGTCTTGCTTCTGGCCAAAAGGCAGTCACGGGTTCTGCAATCCGTAAGATCCCAAGCAATTCGTTTTTTTTCTTAATCGGGACTGCGACGTAAAGCAATTTTTTATCCAAGGTTGGACTCTTTCGCAGCGATTTTCCTAAGGAATTATTTTTGAGTACGGCTTGAATTTCTGGTCGATCGGAACGCTCGCCTTGTAAACGTGGGTCAAAGGTATCAAAGAGAATGTTCCCTTTGGCATCAAGACCCGTTAGACGTTCTTCTTCCCCGAGTGTTTTCTTTGTCGCAAGTTGCTCAATTTTTGATAATTCTCCATTTGAAAGTTCAAGAAACAAATCGGCTTTTTTTTCAAGGTAGTTGGTTTGTTGAGAGATCACTTGTTGATCATAAAATGTATGAATAAAATACCAACTAAGAGAAAAGAGAAAAAATAGCAAAAGCGCCCAAATGAAGCGCAACGAGCGTGGCTTTACTTTATCCATGGCTTGGTGCCTGGAATTTGTAGCCGAATCCACGAATGGTTAAAAGGTATTGTGGTGTTTTTGGATTGGGTTCAATTTTTTCCCTTAAATGACTAATATGGACATCGACAATCCGTGTTTGTCCATCAAAATCAAAATTCCAAATTTGATTCAATAGGGTATCGCGGTCGATGACATGGTTTTTTCGACGCATAAAATAAGTTAATAATTCAAACTCTTTTGGCGTCAAGATGACCGGCTGGCCAGCGACGGTGACTTGATAGGTTGCAAGATCAGCTTGGATGTCTCCGACGACCAGTGTTTTTTCTCCCTCGTTCATCGTTTTTTCTTCCGCATGACGCGGCTCCATTCGTCGAAAAATGGCCTTCATTCGGGCAAGTACTTCCCGTGGACTAAAAGGCTTGGCTAAATAATCATCGGCGCCAATTTCCAGCCCTAAGATGCGGTCAATGGGATCATCTTTGGCTGTTAAGATTAAAATGGGGGTGTCAATTTTTTCTTGACGCAGCCGTTTCATAATTTCAATGCCATCCATTGAAGGCAACATCACATCTAAAATAATGAAATCAAAGGCTTCATTTAGACCCAGTTGCAAGCCGATTGCACCGTCCATCGCCGAGGTCACTTGATAGCCTTCTTTTTCTAAATTAAAAGTTAGTAAAGTAACAATTGATGGTTCATCATCAACAACTAAAACTTTTTTCATAAGCCACTCCTTTTGAATTTAATGGTTCAAAGGTATTTTAGCATGAAATCGGTGTAAGCACTATGGTAGTCAGCAATTAAATGGTATAATGAATCTCGACTGCAAAGAAACAGAGGTGAGGAAATGATTGGTGTGAGTGCTTGTTTGGGTGGTTGTCCGGTTCGTTATGATGGACGTGACCAAACAGTAGAGGCAATCCAGGTGTTACTCCAAAAGAATCAAGCGATTGCTGTGTGCCCAGAAGTGTTGGGCGGCCTGCCGATTCCTCGTGATCCAGCCGAGATTGTCGGTGGCGACGGTTTTGCTGTTTGGCAAGGGCGGGCAAAAGTCGTGACGAATCAGCAAGAAGATGTGACCGAAGCTTTTAAACAAGGTGCAATCCGCGCTTATCAGGAACTCAAAAGGCAACAAATTGAGACACTCATCTTAAAGGAAAAGAGCCCTTCTTGTGGCAGCCAATGGATTTACGATGGCACCTTTTCAGGGACGAAAAAACAAGGTGTCGGTGTCGCAACGGCCTATTTCTTAAACCAAGGCATCAAGGTGTATTCTGAAACACAGTGGTTACAAGAGGAGGGATGAAGATGCAAGTAGAAAAAACGAATCGGATGAATGCTCTTTTTGAATGTTACGCCACCCTTCTAACGGAAAAACAAATGAACTACATGGAACTTTATTATGCAGACGACTATTCTTTAGGTGAAATTGCCGAAGAGTACGGGGTGAGTCGTCAAGCTGTTTATGATAATATTAAACGAACAGAAAAAATACTCGAAGATTATGAAAGAAAACTGCACGTTTACTCTGACTACGTCTTGCGTGAAGAATTATTAACTGGACTGGACGTCTATCTGAAAGGACATTATCCGAAAGATACCACTTTAGCAACTTACGTAAAACAACTACAAGAAATTGATGAATAAAGGAATGAGAGAAAAAAATGGCATTTGAGAGTTTAACAGACCGCTTGCAACAAGCGATGGGGCGTTTGCGCCGTAAAGGAAAAGTAACAGAAGCCGATATTCGAGAAATGATGCGTGAAATTCGACTGGCATTACTTGAGGCCGATGTAAACTTACAAGTCGTAAAAGAATTTACAAAAAATGTACGAGAACGGGCAATTGGTGTTGAAGTTCTTGAAAGTTTGTCTCCTGCGCAACAAATTGTGAAAATTGTTGATGAAGAATTAACGAAAACCCTTGGTTCTGAAACCGTTGGCATTGAAAAATCACCAAAAATTCCAACAGTGATTATGATGGTTGGTTTACAAGGGGCTGGTAAAACAACTTTTGCTGGAAAATTAGCGAATCATTTAATGAAGACGGAAAAAGCCCGTCCACTGATGATTGCTGGAGACGTATATCGACCAGCAGCGATTGATCAGTTGAAAGTGTTAGGACAGCAATTAGACGTACCCGTCTTTGATATGGGGACCGAGGTTAGTCCAGTTGAGATTGTTCGTCAAGGAATGGCACTCGCTCATGAAAAGAAAAATGATTATGTCTTAATTGATACGGCTGGGCGTTTGCATGTCGATGAGCATTTGATGGAAGAGCTCGCTCAAATTAAAGAAATTGCCCAACCGAATGAAATTTTACTCGTTGTCGATGCCATGACCGGACAAGATGCGGTTAATGTGGCAGAGAGCTTCAACAAACAATTAGGCATTACCGGGGTGGTCATTACCAAACTCGACGGGGATACTCGTGGAGGAGCGGCCCTGTCGATTCGTGCCGTTACAGGCGCACCAATTAAATTTACCGGGGTTGGTGAGAAACTGACGGACCTTGAAGTCTTCCACCCAGATCGGATGTCGAGCCGTATTTTAGGTATGGGAGACATGTTGACTTTAATTGAAAAAGCCCAACAAGACTTTGACGAGAAGAAAGCGGAAGAACTTGCGGTGAAGATGCGCGAGAACACTTTTGATTTTAATGACTTTATTGAACAATTGGACCAAGTTATGAGCATGGGACCACTGGAAGATTTACTAAAAATGATTCCTGGGATGAGTCAAGTACAAGGGATGGAGAACTTTAAAGTCGATCCAAAAGACGTCGCACGTAAAAAAGCGATTGTTCTTTCCATGACCAACGCTGAACGGGAAAACCCAGACTTGTTAAATCCAAGTCGTCGTCGACGGATTGCCGCCGGTTCTGGAAATAGCGTGGTTGAGGTCAATCGTTTAATCAAGCAGTTTAAAGAATCACAAAAAATGATGCAGCAAATGAGTAAAGGCAATATGAATGCCATCCCTGGTATGGACCAAATGTTTGGAACAGGAATCAAAGGAAAACTAGGGAAAATGGCCATGAACCAAATGGTTAAAAAGAATAAAAAGAAAATGCGTAAAAAGAAGAAAAAATAAACAAACGGTTTGAGAATGATTCGATTCTCAAACCGTTTTAGTTGATAAATAAAAAAGAAACCGCTATCATGTAATAAAAGGAGGAATGCCAAATGCCAAATAAAGACCAAGTAAAGGGAAAAGTCACTGAAGTGAAAGGAAAAGTCACTGGTGATGAATCAGAAGAATTGAAAGGGAAGTTGGAACAAAAAGTTGGTGACCTGAAAGAAAAAGTGGAACATGCAGTAGAAGGTGTCAGCGAGAAGGTAAACGACTTACTAGATAAGGATAAGAAAAAATAAAAAACTGCAAATGATTTAAAAATAGAAACCCTTGAAAGCGATGCTTCGATTTTGCTCCCAAGGGTTCTTTCTTTTTCTTTTTTAAAGACGTCCGTTTGCTTTTCTGAAAGCCCGTTGACGCATGAAACGGTCCCAATGTTTAGGAAGTACATCAATATAAACGAGAAAGAGACTAGTCAAAAGACAAAAGATGAAAATAATGCTACTGGAGACAATGGAGGGAGCATTGTGTTCACGATTAACGAGAGAATAGCTCCAATTGGCAAAAGGCAGGACAAACCAAAGGCTCGATAAAAGAGTTAAAATAATAAAAACAGGTAGACGTAAAGTCGGCACGGTTAACATTTGCCCATTGTTTTCAAGTGACGTTTGTTGATAAACTTTTTCCGCGAAAAAAAGTGCAAGAACAGTCAGTGCACCATAAGAAAGCAAGGCCCACCAAGGTGTCC
Source organism: Enterococcus sp. LJL98 (assembly GCF_054871745.1). NCBI lineage: Bacteria > Bacillati > Bacillota > Bacilli > Lactobacillales > Enterococcaceae > Enterococcus > Enterococcus sp. LJL98. The sequence goes on from NZ_JBTXLU010000008.1 coordinate 89,700, forward strand.
CGGTTTTTCCAGGCAACATCACAAAGAATGATTCGAAATCAAACCAAATGGTTTTACTAGTAAAGTAATGAATCAGCTGTGTGACTTCGCCATATAAGTCACTCGTTGTTAGGAAAGAAACGAGGACAAGTCCTACGACGATTGGGCCAAGGACGAGATTTCCAAGTAAGGTGCCCAGTAGTAGGCCACCAGCGAAAGCTAGAGCAAGGAACATCCAATGGCTAAGTCCCGAATAAAGCAGTTGTAGCAAGGTTGCATTCATATATTTTTGAGGGATAAAAGTAGCTGTAAGCAAAATGTTCCCTAAAATACTCAGTGCAAGAGTGGCGAATAAGGGCAAGGCGAAATATCGGATTTTCCCTTGAAAGAGCGCCTTTTTCGTCCATGAAAGTGAAAAGAGAAATTGGTTGTAATTGCCTTTTAAATCAATAAAGAACAAGCAGAAACCGATAAGAAAAATCAGATAGGCGCTCAGGTTAATCAAGTGAGCATCAAATTTTTTCCAGTAGGAGACACCCGCTTGGTAACGATCGCCAAACACATTTTCAGAAGGATCGTTTGGGTCAGCAATAAAGCTTTGCTGATAAACTTGTAAAGAATAAGTTTGATACTCTTCAATGTTTTTTGGCAAGATGACTTGGTCCATTTCGTTGTCATAACCGATATCATAGTATTCAGGTTTTTTGTTAAATTCTTCAACAAATGCGGTTGACTCTAAATAGTTTTTGGTGTTCTTCCAGTTACTCACCTGCAAGATTCCACTGCCTAGGTACAGCAGGAGAATTCCCAAAATTAACAGAAATAACGGGGTTCGATAACGAGCATCATAGATTTTTCGTAGTTGTTTATCCATTGTTTGGTCCTCCAATCATTGACTCTTGACTTAAATTTGCTTCAAATAAGTCTTCCAAGGTCAATGGTAATTCTTCAAATAAAATCGGTTCAAAAGAACGGATTTCTTGTTCAAGTGCTTCCGTGTAGTTTTCAAAGAGGGCATTGATGACACGACCTTGGATATCGATCACTTTGGAATGCTCTTTCACAATATCCGGCACTTTTTTTGATTTAAAAACAAATTGCACTTTCCGTGCATTTTGCCGTAGGGTTTCCAATCGGTAGTCTTGCATAATTGTTTGACCTTTAATAATCAACGCCCGATCGATGAGCCCTTCTAATTCATTTAGATTATGGGAAGCAATTAAGGCCATACGGTTGGTTTCACTTAGGTTTTCTAAAAGCAGCCCAATGACTTGCTTACGAACAATGACATCTAAGCCGTCAAAAGGTTCATCAAGTAAAAGATAGGTAGCATTCGAACAAATCGCTAAAATCATTTGGAAAAGACCTTGCATGCCTTTCGACATCCGACGGTAACTTAAATTAATGGGGAATTGATGTTGTTTCATAAGGGCGATAAATAAATCTTGGTCAAATTTTGGATATGCTGCTTGATAAAATTGATTGATTTTCTTTAAGGAGTACATGTTTAGGAAATTTTCTTTTTCATCAATGTAAAAGATTTCTTCTCTTTGACGAGGGTCAATGGCCAAGTTGGTCCCATAAATACTGATTTCACCATGATCCGGTGTATATTGTCCACTGATCGTCCGAAAGAGGGTGGTTTTTCCTGAACCGTTTCGACCAATGAGGCCAACAATTTCATTGGGATGTAAAATGAAGTTGACGTTTTTGATGATTTCTTTTCCATCAATGTTTTTTCCCACTTGTTCGAGTTTCATGCTTCGTTGCCTCCTAACTTTTCTTCAGCTTCTTTGAGCCACTGTCTGATTTCTTTTTCAGTGACTTGTAGGTGTTTTGCTTCAATAATCAGTTCATTGAATTGTTGTTGTAATTCATTGATACGTCTCAAATCTCTAGGCCCACTTTCTATTTGTTTAACAAAGGTTCCTTTTCCTTTGACTGTGACTAATACTTGTTCCGACTCTAATACCTTATACGCCTTACTAATCGTATTGGGATTCATGAGTAGTTTTTTCGCCATTTCCCGCACAGAGGGAATTTGATCGCCAGGTTCTAAAATTCCTTGTAAAATATCCTCTTTGATGCCAATGACTAATTGCTCATAATAGGGTCGGCTACTTTCTTTATCAATCTTAACCATCGAAACTCCTCTCTGAGTGATACTAGGTGTTCTAGTTCAGCTCATACACTTTGTGTGTACTAATATACCTAGTACACTAAAATAATGCAAGCTTTTTTTCAAATAAACTAAAAAATTCCATTGTTTCCTCTCAGGAAATTCTTTATTCTTAAGAAAAGAAAGAAGACGAGGTGGCCAAATGACTGAAGTAATTGCTTATTTAGATGATAACAAAGAATGGACGAAGGCAGATATTCCAGCAGAAAAGTTAACGATTATTAACTACGCTTTTGCCAATATCATTGGACTGGAAATTGTCCGTGATTTGAAAAAAATTCATTTGATTAATGAATTGAAAGAAGAATACCCACATTTAAAAACATGTATTAGTATTGGTGGTTGGAGTGCGGGTGGTTTTTCAGAAGCGGTCGCGACCAAAGAAACTAGAGAACTTTTAATTACGAATTTGGTACAGTACATGCAAAAATATGCTTTTAATGGCATTGATTTAGATTGGGAATATCCAGGGATGGATGTTGCCGGGATTGCGGCATCTGAGGACGATGCACAAAATTATTTGTATTTTGTGCAGGAATTAAGAGCTGCTTTAAATGCCTTAACCAAAGAAACAAAAGAAACTTATTTGCTCACGGCAGCGATTGGTGCAGCAGAAGAGCTATTAGAAACGATGAGTCCAGACGGTGAATATCGTTACATTGATTCCTTAGATTTTGTGAATGTAATGACCTACGATATGCGCGGTAGCTTTACCCAAGTTGCTGGGCATCATACAAACTTGCTTTCTTATTCCAAAAAAGAAGGCAAGTTAAGTGCCGAAGCGTCGGTCAATCACTTAATGAAAAAAGGGATTGATCCACAAAAAATCGTCATTGGTGCGGCTTTTTATTGTCGCTATTGGACAGGCTTTCCTGCAGGAACGATCGATCCAGTCGGCGTAGAAACGACAAGTTTTGGTGGCAATACGTATGACTACAATCAATTGAAAGATATTTTGGCAGCGAACCCTGAAGCGATTTTTTGGGATGACCAAGCACAAGCTCCTTATTATTTTGATGGCACGCGATTTATTTCTTACGACGACCCGCGTTCGATGGCAGCCAAAGCAGACTATGTGAAAGCGAGAAATTTACGTGGCCTCATGTACTGGGAACACTCTTTAGACTTAACAGGTGACTTATTGACTGCTGCCACCGATCGATTGAAATAAAAACAAAAATTCCTAACCGACCGTCGTTGTCAGTTAGGAATTTTTGTATTTTAGGTTATTTTACCAACTTGTCAGTGAAATCTAAAAAGGCATCTGTAATTGATTGGAAGAAACCAATCGTATTTTCAGGGAATTCACCGGTGGCTTCTAATAATTGAGTCACATTGCCAACGTAAGCTTCGGGTTGTTGCAAGGTAGGCATATTAACAAAAGTGAGTGATTGACGTAAATGGTGGTTTGCACCAAAGCCAGAAATCGCACCAATCGAGACGGAAACGACCAAGGCCGGTTTACCATCCCAAATACTTGCACCGTAGGGACGAGAACCAACGTCAATGGCATTTTTGAGCACGGCAGGCACGGAGCGATTGTATTCAGGCGTAAAGAAAACAAAGGCATCATACTTTGCCGCTTCTTGACGAAAAGCAGTCCAAGTATCAGGAGTATTTTCTTTTGTTTCAAGGTCTTCATTGTAAAAAGGGAGTTGCCCGATTTCTAAGTAACCGACCGTTGCATGTTTCTCGAAAAGTTTTTCAAATGTTTCGGCAGTTTTACGATTATAAGAACCTTCACGTAAACTACCGACAATAAAACCAATTTTTCTTGTCATCATTGCATTCCTCCAACTTTCTTTGATAGCTTCATTTTATTACTAATTCGAGGTAATGGCAAATAAAACGCTTTTATTAAAAAAAGTGAAGGTGTAAAGAAAAAACTCTTTACACCTCGGGGAAAGTTTGGTATATTAGTTCTTGTGATTAAAACTAATGGAGGTGTAATATAAATGGCAGTTAAAATTCGTTTAAAACGTATGGGTTCAAAAAGAAATCCTTTTTACCGTATGGTTGTTGCAGATTCTCGTTCTCCTCGTGATGGACGTTTCATCGAAACAGTGGGTACTTACAATCCAGTAACCGATCCAGCTGAAGTAACAATTAAAGAAGATTTAATTTTAGATTGGTTAGCAAAAGGTGCACAACCTTCAGATACCGTTCGTAACATCCTTTCTAAAGAAGGCGTTATGAAAAAACACCATGAAGCAAAATTCACTAAGAAATAAGGAGTTTGGATATGAAAGATTTAAAAGAGTTAGTCTTGACAATCGTTCGTCCGCTCGTTGCTCAACCGGATCAAGTGTTACTTGAAGTGGTGGAGTCAGAAGATTTCTATGAATACAACTTAACTGTTGCACCAGAAGATATCGGCCGTATCATCGGCAAGCAAGGACGCGTGGCGAAAGCCATTCGGACCATTGTTTACGGTGTACGTACGGAAGGACCCAAGAAAGTTCGATTGAATATCTTAGATGGCAAGTAGTGAGGACGACTAGACATTTTGTTTAGTCGTTTTTTTTCACCTTAAAAATAAAACAGAAAAATTCAGACTAAAGGACCATGTGTGTCTGAGTACTTTTTGTTAAAATAAAAAGAAAAAAAGGAGGATGCTTATGGAAATCCTCGTGATGCTCATTGTCGGACTGATTTTGTTACGTTTTATCATCAAAACAGGTTCGTTTTTAATCAGGATCCTTGCTCTAGGCCTACTCGTTATTGGCCTATGGTACTTTAGGTATGAAATCGTAAATCAATTGGATGAGTTAAGTCGGACTTTTTCTCTTGAAAATTGGTTTTCAGGCTTTTTTAATTGGATTGAACAATTATGGTCGAATGGGATAAAGTGGTTGAATCATTGATTTTTACTAGAAAATCTTTGGACTTTTACGAAGAGAGGTTCAAAGATTTTTTGATTGTCGGGTTATGATAAAAAATATTGCAGATCAATGGAGAGGAGCCGGGCGTGCGAAGTGAGGAACAGAAGTTAAATTATGGAATGATTAGTTTGATACAATTTATTTTGGCTGTCTTGGTTGTGATCTTTCATTGTTCACGTATATTTCCTAGCGACGAATGGCACTTTTTTCAAAAAAGCATCCTTAGCCGTCTTGCCGTGCCCTTTTTTATGATTGTTTCGGCTTTTTTCATTCGTTGGAAAGGAGCAGAAAATCCGTTCTATCAAAAATACTATTATAAAAATTACCTGAAAAACTATTTATGGTGGAGCTTGCTTTATATCCCTTATGGCTATACTTACTTTCTTAGCTTGGAGTTGCCGATGTATCTGTTGCCGCTGGGAATACTCTTTGCTTTGCTATATATCGGGATGTGCTATCAGCTATGGTATCTTATTGCCTTCTTAACGGGAAGTTGGCTTGTTGAGCGATTCCGACAATCTTGTTCCTTGCTTGTTGTAACAGGGATGGCTTTTTTACTTTACCTGGTAGGGAGTGTCGAAACGTATGCGGGCTATTTAGAAGAAACGCCCTTGATGCCTTTTTTTTCGAAATATCTGACACTTTTTTTTACCACAAGAAACGGTTTGTTTTTTGCACCAATTTTTATTTGTGTCGGTTATTTATTGTATGAATACCGAAAGGCGTCATTTTTTAGCGAAAAGGCAGGCAGCAAACTTCTTTTTTCATTCTTCTTTTTAGTCCTAGAGGGTGTCCTCGTTTTTAAAAATCCAGGAATTGATAAAAATTTTTTGATTACTTTGGTACCAACGTCTTTGTTTTTATTTAATTGGAGTATACGCACCACACGATTTTCTAAGAGAAATTTTCATAAATTGAAACAGTTAAGCATGCTTTATTTCTTTATTCATCCGATTTTTATTGAAATCTTATTTCGGACTTCATTAGAAAGCCGCGTTTCTTTCTATCAATATGGATGGCTCAGTGTGCTCTTTACACTGACTTGTACGCACGCCACTTCTGAGTGTATTTTGTGGCTGCAAGAAAAGAAGTGGCGCCCTTTTCCGAAGTTTAAAAAAGCTTAATCTATCAATAAGAGGCAAATCAAATGGAAAAAAACTTCAAAAGTTTGACAGTAGGTTTGTATTGAGTGAAACCAAAAAATGGTTCTGGGTTTCAGTGTGAAACGCGGTGAAGGGGAGGCATCGTTGAAATTTTAGTCAGTGATAAGAACAAGATAGCAGTAGAAAGAAAAAAGCCTTTGATATGAAAATATCAAGGGCTTTTTGTCGGTTTTGATTAACGACGGATTTCTTTGATACGAGCTGCTTTTCCGTGTAATGCACGTAAGTAGTATAGTTTCGCACGACGAACTTTACCGTAACGAACAACTTCGATTTGAGCAACACGTGGTGTATGTAATGGGAAAGTACGTTCCACACCCACACCGTTAGAGATTTTACGAACAGTGAAAGCTTCGCTGATTCCAGCTCCGCGGCGTTTGATAACAACACCTTCAAATAACTGGATACGTTCGCGAGTTCCCTCAACAACCTTTGCATGTACGCGTACTGTATCTCCAGCACGGAATGCAGGGATGTCTGAACGTAATTGATCTTGTGTTAATTCTTGAATTAATGGGTTCATTTTGACATTCTCCTAATTTCCAAACATTCATAAAGTTTTAACTTCAGCGGAATATCGTAATAGATGAGTTTTTCACTCACTGATGTATCATATCACAATCACAATAGACTGTAAAGAGAAAATTCTTGTCAAGAAAGATTTTCTTTCTTGATTTCGAGGAGTAATTTTTCCATTTCCGGTGTGAATGGAATCTTTTCAAGCATGTCTGGGCGACGAAGATAAGTGCGGCGTAACGATTCTTTCAGTTGCCACTCAGCGATTAATTTATGATTCCCATTCATTAGAACTGCAGGGACTTCCATTCCATTAAAAACAGCCGGTCGCGTATATTGAGGATGTTCCAAGAGTCCTGTGGAATGAGAATCGGTGAGGGCAGAGACCTTGTTTCCTAAAACCTCTGGTAATAAACGAACCGTCGCATCAATCATCACCATGGCACCAAGCTCACCACCAGTTAAGACATAATCTCCTAAGGAAACTTCATCGGTAACAAGACTCCGAATTCGCTCATCGTAACCTTCGTAGTGGCCGCAAATAAAAATTAAATGCTCTTCTTCGGCAAATGCTTCGGCCATTTTTTGATTAAAAGGTTTGCCAGCTGGATCGAGCAAAATGACTCTTTTTTTCGTTTGAGGAGAGGCTGCTTCAATTTTAGCCAAGTTGTCATAAACGGGTTGGACTTTCAACAACATCCCAGCACCCCCACCATAGGGATAATCATCGACGTTTTGATGTTTATTATCGGAAAAATCTCGAAAGTTTGAAACGTTTAATTCCAGTAACCCTCTTTCTCGCGCTTTTCCAATCATTGATTCGCCCATTGGTCCTTCAAACATGCGTGGGAATAACGTTAAGACATCAATTTTCATCGTCAATCAAACCTTCAGGAATTTCAACATGGATTTCCTGCGCATCCACGTCAATTTCCTTAACAACTGACTCAATGTAAGGAATTAAGACATCTTTTTTACCTTGGCGTTGGATGGTCCAAACGTCATTTGCGCCAGTAGAAAAGATTTCTTTTACTTTTCCAAGTTTTTCCCCCGCTTCATCAATGACCGTCGCGCCAATGATTTCGTAGTAATAATATTCATTTTCTTCCAAATCAGTGAGATCGGCTTCTGAAACTTTTAAAATGCCGTCTCGAAAGATTTCGACATCATTGATATTGGGGTAGCCTTCAAAAGTTAATAAGTCAAAATTTTTGTGTTTACGATGGCCGCTAACTGTTAATTCAAGCGGTGCGTGTCCATCCCGAAAAAGCGTCAATTTTGCTCCTTTTTGATAACGTGCTTCCGGGAAATCGGTTTGGGAAATCACTCGGACTTCCCCGCGAATGCCATGGGTGTTGACGATTTTGCCAACATTTAAATATTCAGTCACAATTCTTCCTCTTTTCTTTTTCATTCTTGTTTATTTTAGCATGCTTACCTTGAGAATACTAGTTTTCGATTAGAGGGGAAAAGGGTTATGTTTTTCGAATCAGAAAAAGCATGTTATAATAAAGAAAAAGGAGGCGCTTACAAAATGTTGACAGAATATAAGAAAATCTTAGTTGCACTTGATGGGTCGGTTCAGTCAGAAAAAGCCTTTAAAGAATCAATTGAAATTGCCAAAAGAAATGCTGCAACCTTGTATTTGACTTGGATTATTAATGACATTGAACTCACTACCAGTGCCTATTCTTTCGCAAAATTATTAACGGAAGAGCAAGCGTTTGTCGAAGATTTTATGGTGAAGAAAGTCCAAGAATTAAAAGACGAGGGAATTGAAAAAGTTGAGACGATTGTTGAAATTGGTTCACCAAAACGAAAAATTGCTGTTGATGTGCCAGATGAGTATGGAATTGATTTGATTATTATGGGGTCAACCGGTAAAGGAGCAATCACACAAGCCTTGGTAGGGTCAACGACGTCTTATGTCGTTAATCATGCACCATGTAATGTGATGGTCATTAAATAAGGGGGCACAGATTCGGCAATTACTAGGAAATTTTAGGACAAGTATTTTTAGCCACCCAAAAATTGGGGAAGGTATTTTTTAAAATTTATCACAAAAAAAGTCGACGCGGACAATTTGTCCAAGTCGACTTTTTTGAATGAAAATTTAAAGACCGATTAGAGGAGCGGGATCAACAAAACCTGACCAAATCCCCGTTGCGATTCCAAAGTGTAGGTGAACGCCTGTTGAATTTCCAGTTGTTCCCATGCCACCGACAATCGTTCCTTGACTCACGCTTTGACCAACAGATACTGCAAAGCTACTTAGGTGAAGGTAATAAGAGTAGTAGCCATCTCCATGATCAATGATGACATGGTTTCCAGCACTCGGATCATACCCTGCCGTGAGAACTGTTCCAGCTTTTGAAGCAAAAATTGACGTTCCTGCTGAACCAACTAAGTCAATGCCATCATGTAGATCAGAGGCACCGCCACCCCAAGGGTTTGAACGCCAACCGAAAGTACTTGAAACAGAGAGACTGCTAACTGGTCTCCCCCAACCACTAGACGAGGGCACACTAGGTGTCTCGACAGTCGGTGTGTCAACCGAAGGCGTTCCAGTATTTGTGGCACCACCCGCTGATTGATTGTTGGAGTTGTTTTGTGCTTGTTCGTTTTCAAGGGCTTGTTCGAAAGCTTTTGCTTCTTCGCGAGCTTCTTGTTCAGCTGCCGCTTTACGGGCTGCCGCTTCTTTTGCTTTTTGTGCAGCAAGTGCTTTTAATTCTTCTTCACGTTTTCGAATGGCTTCTGCCTTTTGTGATTCAAATTTTGCCTTTTGTTTTTTTTCAGTGGCAATCATACTTTGTAGGTCATTAATCGCCACTTCTTGGTCGAGACGAGCGCTAAATAAGGCTTCTTGTTGTTCTTTCAGTAATTGACTTTGTTCTTCAATGACAGTTAGACGTTCTTGTGCTTCCTTTGATACTTCCTCAAGTTTGGCTTGATCTTCTTTTTGTTTGACAATAATTTCATTATTGGCATTGACGATCGTTGTCACAGCTAGGGCGCGACTGAAAGCTTCATTAAGTGATTCTGCTGTTAGCACAGCTTCGATTAAATTGTTGTGTGATTGATTGACTTGTACGTTACGCGCTTGTTCTTCTAATTGTTCATTGCGTTTGGCAATCGCTACTTGTAAATCCGCAATTTCTGCGTGAAGTTCATTTAAACGTTCTTCTTCTTGTGCTTTTTTGGTAAGAATCGCATCAATATCTGCTTCGATTTGGTGCACTTGTGCTTCAATGGCATTTAATGCCTTTTGTGCAGCAAGTTGTTCGCCTTCTAAATTTGAAATTTTCTCTGTTTGCTTTTGAATTTTTTCATCATATTCATCTGCTTGAATCGTAATGACAGGGCTAAACATTAAAAGAGAGCTCAATGTTAGGACTGTTATTTTCTTTATATTAAACATAAGTAACCTCGCATCTAATTTTTTATCACAAATCCCATTATACACATAAACAAAAGAAATAGAGAAAATATTTGAAAAAGTTAGCCAACATTGATAGATTTAATCTAAATGAAATATTACTGTTTTATTTGAGATATGAATATCTATTCAGAAAAGAGGAGCAAAAATGACAAAAGAAGCCGAAAAGGTGCAAGTTTATCAATTATTATTACAACAACAACAAGGACTGCTCGAAAGTGAGCCTCATTGGTTGGCGAGTCTCAGCAATTCCTCTGCCTTATTGAATGAAACATTTAAAGGAACGGTCTTTGCCGGATATTATTTATTTGAAGAAGGGGAATTGATTTTAGGTCCTTTCCAAGGAAGAGTCTCGTGTACACGAATTCCTTTAGGCAAAGGAGTTTGTGGCGAGGCGGCAGAAAAACGTGAAAGCGTGATTGTAGCAGACGTGACAAAACATGCCAATTACATCTCATGTGATTCAGCAGCGAAATCGGAAATTGTTGTGCCAATGGTAAAAAATGGAAAATTAATCGGTGTCCTTGATCTAGATCATGCCCAGACAGGAAGTTATGATGCCGTTGATCAGATGTACTTAGAGCAATATGTTGAAATGATGCTGGCCGTTTTCCCAGAATACAAATAGCGAAAGAAGCTGTGGCAAAAGTCATTTTGCTCTGAGAAGCTAGAGGGAAATTCGAACAATTGCTTTTTCAATTGCTCGAATTTCATGAAGTTTCCAAAAGCACAGACTTTACTTTTGTTGCCCGTTTATCCGCCAAACTTTCGTAAAATACCTAAGGGCTGTGACAGCTGTCACAGTCCCTTTTTTGCGTTGTTTCTTGAAATTTACAAAAAAAAATTTTAGTTTACAGCAAGTTTACAAAAAATGGGTCGAATTTTAATAAACCGTTTCTATACTTAGTGGTAGAAGAAAGGGGCACGATGAATGACCTATATCACTGCACATTCTGGTAGTGATGGTACACCAGAAAATAATAGCGCCTTTTTATCTTTTTTTAAAGATAAGGGCATCGATGTTTTAGAAGTAGATGTACGGAAAAATCGGCATGGGCAACTTGTTTTGCATCATGACCCGTTAGAAACGGAGGGGAGTTACTGTTTATTAGAAACTTTCTTTAGCGAATTGGCTAAGTCACCCTTAAAAATAAACTGTGATTTAAAAGAAAAAAAACTCGAAGAAGCTGTTTTTCAATTAGCACAGAGGTATGGGAAGCATTCCGATGTTTTTTTAAGCGGTGAAGTGGAGACACGGCATCTGAAAAAATGGCCGGAGCAATTATTAATGAACCTAGAAAATGTCCGCCTTCCAGGCAAGTTAAAGACAGTCTGGAGTGAGGAAGCAAATGTAGAGCGGTTGGAACGATTAGCCGAGCAAGGGGCAAAACGGATTAATATTTCAGAAAAGCACTTAACAAAAACCATTTACCAAAGAGGTCAAGAGCTGGGACTAGCGTTTTCTGTCTGGACGGTGAACGATTTGAAAAAAATCGAATCTTATGTCCAACAAAAGCTCTTTAATGTAACAACTCGAAGGGCCTGGCAATATTTACAAACGAAGGAGACAAATCTATGAAGTATTTGAACCCCAAACGAATCTATAAAAGTTACGGCAAAAGATTCTTTTTTGAAACACTCTTTTTTTCTCTTTTTCTTTTATTTTTTTATGGACCGTTAGTGAATACCTTGATGCTCGCTTTCGCAGAGGAATATCAAGTACCTAATGTCTTACCAAGTAAATTTGGTTTTCAGTGGTGGCAATATATTTTCGCGCAAGAAAATTTGCTTCAATCGATTCTTTCTTCGTTTTTGATTGCCTTATTCACCACTTTTTTGTCGATGCTGATTTGTATTCCAGCAGCGTATGCCTTGGCTCGTTTTGAATTTAAAGGGAAAAGTTTTTTTCTGTTTTCCTTTCTCCTATCAAATGCCTTCCCCAAAATTGGCTTGTACACAGCATTGGGAATTTTATTTTATAAGTTTCAACTAATGGGCACATTAACTGGCGTTGTGATTGTTCATATTTTGAATACGATGATTTTTATGATTTGGATTCCTTCTAGTTCTTTTCAAAAAATTCATTCGCAGCAAGAAGAAGCCGCCAGAGACGTTGGAGCAGGAGCGCTTCGAACCTTCCTGCAAATAACTTTGCCAGCAGCAGCCCCTGGGATCGCGGTTTCTGGTATGTATACTTTTTTAGGTTCGTTAGAAGAGGCCCAAGGAACCTTGTTGGTCGGATTTCCTGAGGTTAAAACGATGGCCACTTCAATGTATGGCATTATATTAGATTATCCACCGATGGCCGGAGCAGTCTTTTCACTGATTTTAATCCTTCCAACCATTCTAATCTTATGGTTGTGTCGTAAGCTTTTTGGAAAAGATCTGTTTTCCGGTGGCATTTCGATGTAAGGAAAGAATAAAGGAGCGTTGTGAATTGAAGCAAGAAAAAGTTGTGATTGAAAATGTTTCAAAAATATACACCAATGGGGATGGGATTAAAGCAATCAATCTAACCATTTACTCAGGAGAAATTCTTACGTTATTGGGTCCTTCTGGTTGTGGGAAAAGCACCTTGTTACGCTGTTTAGGTGGTTTTCAGGAAGTCGATCAAGGGCGCATACTGATCGATGGAAAAGAAGTAACGGAACTTTCACCTGATAAGCGACCAACAAGCATGATTTTTCAAGGCTATAATTTGTGGAATCATATGACCGTTTATGAAAATCTCGCCTTCGGGTTAAAGTTAAGAAAAATGCCAAAAGCGGTGATTCGTCAAAAAATTGATGCGATGTTGGAACTGCTTAAACTACCGGGTGTACAAAAAAAATACCCAAGTGAACTGTCAGGCGGACAACAACAGCGGATTGCGATTGGTCGATCCTTATTGCTGGAACCAGCCGTTTTATTAATGGATGAACCATACTCAGCCTTAGATGCAAAAATTCGTCAACAAATGAGGGAGGAGTTAAAACGGATACAGGAGGAGACCCAAGTGACTGTTGTCTTTGTGACACATGATCAAGAAGAAGCGATGTCCTTATCCGACCGGATTGTCGTGATGGATAAAGGGACGATTTCGCAAATGGATACGCCGTCTGAAATTTACGAAAATCCTGTGAATCGTTATACGGCTTCTTTTATTGGAGAGATGAATTTCATCCCTTACGAGCAAAAAGTTAAGGCTTTTCGACCAGAAGATGCACAATTATCTACGGAAGCAGGCGATTTTACAGGTGTGATTGACGAAATCATGCATGCCGGGCATTATTCTATTGTTTTTTTGAATCACAATCAGCAAAAAATCAAACTTTATGTGAATAAAGACGAAGCAACGAACTACCGAAAACAACAATCACTTTATTTTACAATCAATAAATTCAGAGTGTATTAGGAGGAAAAAAGATGAAACAGTGGATGGTTTATGGAACAGTTGCAGCCTTATTTCTAGGGCTTTTATCAGGATGTGGACAGCAAGGAGAAGCCAGTGAGGGTGCGAAAGAGACGGTCACCTTGTGGGCAGGTGGTTCTGATAATGTGAAAGTCGGTATGGAGCAAATTGTGCAAGCCTTTAATGCAAGCGATCAAGGAGAGACCTATCAACTCGAATTGGAGTTTATTTTATCGGGCGCAGGGGCTCAGAGTTTAACGGATCGATTGATTGCTGCCAAAAAAGCGGGGGAAACGGAGACGGATTATGACTTGATTTTAGTTTCAGATGCAGAAATTGGCGCTTATTTACAAGAAGGTGGCGAGGATATGTTTGTGCCTTTTGACAAGGAAAAAATCCCGAATTTGGCAAATGTGAAAACAAAAGTCGCTAGCGGAGCCGATGTATTGGTGCCTTACCGAGGAACGACTGTCGTTCTTGCCTATAATTCAAAGACAGTACCGACGCCACCAAAAACAGCAGAAGATTTGTATCAATGGATTGAAGCGCATCCTGGACGATTCGCCTATAATACACCAGGATCAGGCGGTGCAGGTGGTTCTTTTGTGCAAACAGTGCTTTATAACTTTTTACCAGAAGAAGCAATGACTTCTAGTGACAGCAAATGGCAAGCAGAATGGACGACAGGATTTGAACGTCTGGCTGCCTTACATCCGTCAATGTATCAATCTGGCGGACAAATCATTTATCCAAATAAGAACCAAGGAACGTTAGATTTATTAATCAATGGTGAAGTCGATATGATTCCGGCTTGGGCAGATATGGTTATTACAAATCTAGCCAATAAAACTTTACCAGAGTCAATCAAGATGAGCCAAATCACTCCTGGATTTACTGGAAATGTCGATGGTTTGGCGATGCCAAGCATTGGTTCCAACCAAGAAGGAGCGCAGGCGGTAATGAATTTTATGCTAACGCCTGAAGCGCAACAAATCTTACTAGAGAGCATGGCAGCGATTCCTGTAATTGATCAATCAGAAGTTCGTGCTGAAAATGCCCAGTATTTAGCAGATTTAAAGATTGATACGTTTCGAACAGTGAGTCTAGGGACGTTAGCGAATGAGTTAAATGAGGAATGGGACCAAAAAATTGGGACGTTAGGCCATGATTAGTAGAGAAGCATTGTTGGCAACGTCCAAGCAAGAAAGTCACGTTCGCAAAAAAAATAGACGAAAAATGCAACAAATCGTTTTGCCTTATCTGTTGCTTTTACCAGCCTTTAGTGTGGTTCTTTTGTTTATCGTCTATCCCATCTTTACAACGATTATTCGAAGTTTTCAAGATGGACAAACGAAACGTTTCACCCTGGATCATTACCGTTATTTTTTAGAGGATGCCATTCAACGCGCACATCTGCTCTATACCTTGAAGATCGTGGGTATCACAGTGGTTTTTGCCTTATTCTTTGGCTATTTATTAGCCTTGTATATTCGGTTTAGCCAGTCGAGATTAAGCCGCCTTGTTGCGACGCTCAATTTAGTGCCACGCTTTATTCCAGGGTTGGTGGCCGTGTACTCAGTCATGTTATTTATTCGGGATTCTGGCGTTATCAATCGTGTAAGTCAACTTTTTGGTTACTCTTTTAAGCCAGGTTGGATGTTTAATGAAACCGGAATTGTCTTGATGAACTTATGGTTTAATATTCCCTTTGTCTCACTTTTGATTTTGGCGAGTTTATCGAGCATTCAGTCGGCTTCAATTGAGGCCGCCCAGGACATCGGGGCAAATCGCTGGATGATTTTTTACAAAGTGATCTTCCCGAGGACCTATAAAGAGTTACTTGTGGCCTTGACCTTTGTCTTTATGGGGAATGTCGGTTCGTTTACAACCCCCTTTTTAATGGGGGGCAATCACCCGAAAATGTTAGGCGTTGCGCTCTATGACCAATTTAATAGTTACATGGATTATGAACGAACCGCTGCTTTGTCGGTGATCATGTTTTTGATTTGCTCAGTTTCTGCGACTTTTTATATCATGAGTAACTTGAAAAAACAAAAATAAGTGAGAAAACCAAAAAAAGCCAGCAACTGAAAGTCAGTCAATCGTTTGAGCCAAGGGGGTCAAATGTTAAGAATGATTTTTTTACAAAAAGGAAAGAGGGCGTGGTGTTGGCCACACCTCTTTTTAATGAGGATTGAAAGGTTGTGCCAGATAAGTGAAAAGTGAATTACAATTAGAAAAACAAATCGATGTAACGGCAAGGGAACATCAAACCCATATAAAGCTTCCCTTTGAATTAGAATCGGACTACCAATCGTTAAAGATCGTCTTTACTTACGGTCCACAAATGGTTCCTGAAAAAGAAGCGAGGGCGTCTATCGCGGAAGTATTGCCCTTGTATTTTCCAGAAAAACAACCCGATGTAGCTGATTTTTTACCATTGATGAACTTTATTACTTTGTCATTAGCCTACGAAGGAACGTATCTAGGTTGTCGCCACCACAAGCAAAATCGCCAAGAAATCATCGTTTCGAAACAGGCTAGTAGTTTAGGCTTTCTTCCTTTTGAGACGAAAAAAGGGTTGTGGGAAATCCAATTAAACTTACACAGCGTTCGTTCGGATGTTGTTGTACAGGTAGCGGTCTATGGGGAGGGTGCGGCATGAACTACTATTTAACAGAACTGCATGCACATACCCATCATAGTGACGGGGATTTTCAGACACTTGAATTAATTGAGCATGCCAAAGCATTTGGCTACGACGTGTTAGCAATTACCGACCATAATACGATGGCGCCTTTAAAAGAAGTCCCTTTAGATGGAAGCGACGAATTATTGATTTTGCCGGGGATGGAATGGACAACTTTTTTTGGACATTTACTAGTCATTGGAACAAAAGAAGTGATTGACTGGCGCGCAGCAAGCCTTGAAACCATCGATGACTCCTTAAAGGCCGTTCAAGCAGCGGATGGCATTACAGGTATTGCTCATCCATTTTCAATCGGCAGTCCCATTTGTACCGGCTGTCACTGGGATTTTCACGTGCAGGACTACCATTTAGTCGATTTTATCGAAGTTTGGAATCGACTCAATCCGGATGAAGATTTTCGTAGTCAGCAGGCATATGAAATGTGGCTAGATTTATTAGACCAAGGGTATAAACTTGCCTGTAGTGCAGGTCGTGACTGGCATCGTGTAGAAGAAGAAAATGACTCTACGGCACTTACCTATGTTGGTGCCAAAGAAAAAAGCACGAGTGCCATCTTAAGTGCCTTAAAAAAGGGTTGTTTTTATATTTCGCTAGGCCCGCGTCTGGAGATTCAGCTTGAACAAGCCGGCCGCCATTTTGTGATGGGGGAAGAATTAAAAGAAGGAAATGCTCAACTAACCGTGTGTATTCAACCAACTGAACAAGAAAAAATGAAACAGTTTGGTTTTCAAGGCAATCAATTGGTTGTTTGGCAAAACCGTGAAATCATCGCCTGTGAAACAATCGTCGAAGGGGAGCCCTTGGCTTGTACCTTTAATCTCCGAGCTGGTTATCTTCGGGTGGAAGTTTTTGGCAGCGGGAAAGGACAGCAAAATAAACGTTTACTCATTAGTAACCCATTTTACGTTAAGGGAACTTAACGTAAAATGGGTTTTTTGCACGAAATCCTTCTCATTCCTCGATTGACAGGGAACGAAAATTCGCTTATATTACAAATAGATAATTGTCTATCTTACAGAAGAGGAGGGGTTGAAATGGATTATCAGAAAAATGCCAAAACCTTGAAGGGGATTGCAGAGCCGAATCGCTTGAAAATTATTCATCTTCTTTCGGGTGGAACGATGTGTGCCTGTGATTTACTTGAACACTTTGAGTTTACTCAGCCAACGTTGTCTCATCATATGAAAATTCTAGAAAAAGAACAACTCGTTTCTGTCGAAAAGAAAGGACAGTGGCATTACTATACGCTAGAAGAAAGTGTCTTAGTAGACTTTATAGAAATCATGCATCAATTCGTATCCACACAAAAAAGAACGTCCGTTGCCTGTGATTCCTTGCCTGCATTGGACAATTGAGCAAAAAAATTGAAATGAAAAAGATAGGGGTGCCCCACGATGGCAAGCGACAGCCAATCCATGCAACAAGAACCAAGCAAGAATGATTTCTTTTCAACGATTCGTTGCCAACTCGAAATAAACGGCTTGTTGGTCGATGAAAATCAAAAGGAAAAACGCGTCACTCAAAAGGAAAAACAGCTTTTTCCAACCGACCATCCAATGATTGACTTGCGTGTACAAACAGCTCAAGTGAAGATAAAAACCGTGCCCTTTCATACAATCGAGGAGGCCTTTGCCTATTTATCGGCCTTACAACACACTTTGATGAAGCAATTAGGTCCTGATTTTTATCTAGACCCTCAATGGGGGACCTATCGTGTAACCTTCTCTTGGCCTCCCTTTTTACCAGCGCTAGAAGAAGAATCAACAACACAACGATTTTCCAAGGTAACCCAGCGATTGAACCAATTATTCCAACAACTTCAACCGCTTTTACCGCAAACCATCCAAGCCCGCTTGGTGGATGAGAAAGCAGGCATGGGTATTCAAATAAGTGGCCTTTTAATGGACTCGACAAGTAAAACCGGACTATCGGAGCCCGTTGTTCGTTTGTTGCGTTTGCTTTTATGGGGGAGTTTATCTGAAAAAGAACACGCTCAAATCTCATTAGAATCTCTGTTAGAGTCCTTATCCGCGATGGGAAAATATTGCCGTCTAGAAGCAAAAGATCAGCAATTGCTTGCCCAATTAGCGGATAAGGGAAACTGGGCCCTACCAAGGTCCAGTCGTTGTCGGGAAAGGATGCTAAAGCAGCACCAGTCTTGGTGGGAAAATCCGTTTGAACTACAAGGATATGAAACAATGGAGCTGTCAACACAGCTAATGCTGAGCGAGGCTCTCCAACGAGGCATTGCATTTGAAGTGATTGACCGCCAGGATCAGTTGGTTAAATTAAGCCATGGTGGGCACATTGAATATGTGAAGAATACAAATATGACTAGTAAGGATACTTACATTGCGCCTTTAATTATGGAAAATAAAACTGCAACCAAGGAAATTTTACGGCAGCAAGGCTTTCATGTTCCTTATGGCAAAGAATTTTCTTCTTTCGCGGAAGCTCTCGCTGCCTATGAAACTTTTGCCAAAATGGCTGTCGTTGTGAAACCAAAAACGACGAACTTCGGTTTAGGAATTTCTATCTTTCAAGCATCCTTTTTAAAAGAAGATTACCAAGAAGCGCTGCGTCTTGCTTTTGCGGAAGACGACTTTGTCTTGGTTGAAACATTTATGCCTGGGACTGAATATCGTTTTTATGTACTCGACGGTCAAGTCGAAGGCGTTGTTTTGCGCGTAGCCGCCAATGTAACCGGCGACGGGCTTCAAACAATCGAGGCTTTGGTCGAGCAAAAAAATCAAGACCCTTTGCGAGGGACGGGTTATCGCAGACCCCTGCAAAAAATTCAGCTAGGAGACATCGAAACCTTAATGTTGAAAACACAAGGGTACCGTGTGACCGATGTTTTAGAAAAAGGCAAGACGGTTTATTTAAGAGAAAACTCCAACGTGAGTACGGGGGGAGATTCGATTGATCAAACAGATGAAATGCATCCGTCTTATAAACAGATTGCTCAAGAAGCGGTCTTGGCATTAGGAGCCTTTGTTTCAGGCGTGGATTTAATGATTCCGGATTTGCGCAAACCGGCCCATCGCTTGTCGGAAGATTATGGGATTATTGAAGCCAATTTTAATCCAGCCATCCATATGCACATGTATCCCTATCAAGGAAAAGGGCGACCGTTAGCTGGACGTATGTTAGATAAATTATTTCCAGCAACAAAAAGTACAACTGTAGACACCCCATCGTTAAAGCTGTAAAAAATGAATGACTTCTATTGAAATCTCTTTTCAGATTTGTGGATCTATGCTATACTATTAGTTGGTAGTCATACCCTTATGAATAAGGGGACGTTACGGATTCGACAGGCATAGGTCGAGCCTGAATTGCGCTTCGTAGGTTACGTCTACGTAAAAACGTTACAGTTAATATAACTGCAAACAATAATAACTCTTACGCTTTAGCTGCCTAAAAACAGTTGACGTAGATCCTCCTGTCATCGCCCATGTGCCAGTCCAGGGTCCTAACTTAAGTGGGATACGCTATACCTTTTCCGTCTGGAAAGCTTAGAAGAGATGATCAGACTAGCGAGGAAATTGGCCTGTCACTCGGCAAGTTTCCAAGCGAAATTCTAATAGAACTGACTATGAGCGTAGATTTTTAGGTGCCGATATGTTTGGACGCGGGTTCAACTCCCGCCGTCTCCATCTGAGTATCTTTTATAGGAGACTAAAACGGATAAACGTTGTTTAATCAACTTTTATCCGTTTTTTTTATTTGAAGAAATGAGAACTAGAAGGAAAGGATACGAGAGGGAATAAATCCTGCGATTACGTGAACAACCGCTGTGGCTGCAAAAAGTGCTGGCAGGTTCTATAACGAAAAGATCAGACACCCAATCTTTGTGCAGTCGATGTGGAAGTGTCCTCTTGGGAGGTACCTTCCTGGCCTTTGTTTGTGAGGCGATGAAAAAATAAGGCTTCAAAAAAATTGGAGTGACTCACAAATCATGAGGGCTTTTCTTGAATTCAGCAAAAACGAAGGGGATAGTAAGCGCTCGAGAATCGATCAATTTTTTAGGTATATTTAAAGGTTGGAGTCAATCCTTGGAATATGTGAAGGAAAAGCAAATAAAGTCTAAATAATATCAGAAGAACTTGGTTGAAAGAGAAAGTTCGAGTATACTAAAATGAAAGAATAAAACGGAATAGAAGAGGTGTGAAGATGAAAATATTAATGATTGAAGATAATGAGTCCGTTTCAGAAATGATGCAAATGTTTTTCTTAAATGAAGGCTGGGAAGCGACATTCAAATATGACGGGCAAGAAGGACTAGATGCTTTTTTAGCTAGCCCAACTGAATGGGATATGATTACCTTGGACTTGAATTTACCAAGTATGGATGGCATGCTTGTTGCTCGTGAGATTCGTAAAGTCTCACAGACGGTGCCAATTATTATGCTGACTGCTAGAGATTCAGAAAGCGATCAAGTGATTGGACTGGAAATGGGTGCTGACGATTATGTAACCAAACCATTTAGTCCCTTAACCTTGATTGCACGCATCAAGGCGCTCTATCGTCGAAGCGAGATTGTGGAAGCCAATCTTGGTTCAAAAGAGGAGAATTCAGCTTTTGATATTGAAACGGCCCATTTTAAAATGAACACGAAAACGCGCGAAGCCTACCTGGATGAGGCACCGATTGAAGGGTTGACGCCGAAAGAATTTGACTTGCTTTATACCTTAGCAAAAAAACCACGTCAAGTATTTTCCCGTGAACAACTCTTGGAGCTCGTCTGGGACTATCAATATTTCGGCGATGAGCGAACAGTGGATGCACATATTAAGAAGTTGCGTCAGAAAATCGAAAAGGTAGGGCCACAAGTGATTCAAACGGTCTGGGGTGTCGGCTATAAATTTGATGATTCAGGTGTTGCCTAATGCGCTACTTATACCAACAATTATTGGCTTTTTGGTTTGTTATTTTTGTTACGCTGCTCACTTCAGGCATTGCTTTTACTCAATTTACAAAATTATCTTTAGAAACCAATAACTATCGACAATTATTTGGCTATGCCACAGCCGTGAGTCGCGTAACGATGACTTTAAATACGAGTCGCGAAGCTTCAACTCCTCAAGAATGGGATTATAACATCCGCGAAGCGCTGGCCTTATCCGAAACCGTTTTGAATCAACAAGGAGTTAATTTTGTCTTTGTCAATAACCAAGGGGAAGTGACTTATCCTGAAACGAATCAACGGCCGATTCAATTTCAATTACCAGGAGAAGCTTGGGAACAATTACAAAACGGACAAAAGCAACAATTAACGAGCGAAAAAAACATTTTTGGTGACAAAGAAGCAACTTCCTACGCATTTGTCCCCTTTAATTTAAATGAACAGTTTTATGGTGCCTTAGTCGTAACGCAGCCGGCTCAAAATATTTACGATACGGCAGGAGAGTTTAGCCTGAATTTATCCAAAGGGTTTGCCTTATCTGGAATTTTAGCGGTCATTATTAGTTATGCTTTTGCAACGTTTCAAGTGCGTCGTATCAATCGAATGAAAACGGCAACCAAAGAAGTAGCCAATGGGAATTTTGACAGTATTTTACCTGTTCATCACCGGGATGAGTTTGATGAGTTGGCGGAAGACTTTAATAAAATGACGGTTTCTTTAAAGGAATCACATGAAGAAATTGATCGACAAGAAGAACGTCGGCGCCAATTTATGGCAGATGCTTCCCATGAAATGCGGACACCTTTAACTACAATTAATGGTTTACTTGAAGGGTTAGAGCATCAGATGATTCCAGAAAATCAAAAGGAAAATGCCATTCGTTTAATGAAAAATGAGACCGAACGCTTAATTCGTCTTGTAAGTGAAAATCTCGATTACGAAAAAATTCGCACCAATCAAATTTCAATCGTCATTAAGAAATTTGACGCAACAGAAGCGATGCGCCAATTATTAACCCAGCTCCAAAAAAAAGCGGAAGCTGCGCACAATGTATTAATTTTGGATACGACAGAAGCAGTGACAATTTTTGCTGATTACGATCGATTTATTCAGATTATGGTTAATATCTTACAAAATGCCCTCCAATTCACTGAAAATGGTGAAGTTCGTGTCAAAATTGAGAAAGAAAATCTGGAAACCGTCATTTCGATTGCTGACACCGGCATTGGGATGACCGAAGAAGAATTGAAAAATATTTGGGATCGTTATTACAAGGTCGATCCTTCGCGCAAGAATCGTAAGTTTGGTGAATCAGGCTTAGGCTTGCCAATCGTTCAGCAACTAGTCCGTCTCCACAAAGGTCGAATTGATGTCATGAGTGAAGTTGGAAAAGGCACGATTTTTCGGGTTTATTTCCCAAATACGGAATATCCAGAAGTTGAAACCATTGATGAGTAAAAAAGCAAAAGAAAAAAGGAAAACTGACAAAGGTCAGCTTCCTTTTTTCTTTTGCCAAGAAGCTTGTAACCAAGAAAAAATGAAAGAAATGCTAAAAGTATAGCAAAAAAACTCGAGGGCTGTTCGTAAGTAAGCAAATAAAAAGAGCCGACTCCAACTTTTTTGCGAGAAGGAAAATAGATATTCGAAAATCTGTTGCGTATTGGTGGCGCGGATGATAAAGGGTTCTTTGGGATTTACTTGAATGACTTCTTCTAGTTGATGGGGGAAAGCTGGAATAGAATCGGTCATGAAAACTTGAAACGCAAGTAAGTGTTTTTCAAAAAATGCTGGGAAGATTAAAAGACAAACAAGAAAACTGATCAACAAGTAACCTAGTACAAAGCTATTTTCGATAGCATTCGTGAATCCAATGATTGCAGGCCGCTCTTTTTTGTACCACGCTCGTCTCAGGGGGTCTTTTGCCAAGGCGCGTTTTCCTAAAGTGAGCAATGCCAAAGACAGACAGAAAAAGAACATCGTTAGGCGTTTTAATTCTTGTTGTTTTTGAATGAGTTTGTTTAAAAAAGGGAGAAAATCTTCTGAAAGAAGTGGCTGCTTTTGCAGGATGTCAAGGGAGAGTGTCAATGCATGGCCTAAGAAAAGTGCCACGAAAAAAAAGAGGAAGACCAAAAATAGGAAGCCATGGTAAGCTTTTTGTTTTTTTAGTTGCAGATTTGCTAGTCGCATCATTTTATCCCTCACCTTCTTTCTTTAAATATAAAGAAAAAATTTGAATTAATTATGAATCCAAATGAAAGAAAAAGAGAATTTCCCGGGTAGGGGAAATTCTCTTTTTTGTGAGACTATTCGTGGATATTTTCTCCGTCTGTCTCGCGATTGACAGTCTGGTCAAGTGGGAAGTACTCTTGATAGGTCTTTGTTTGATAAAGATCGACTGTCGATTGTTGATTATTTTTTGAAAAGACAGAGGTTGATTTTTCACCTAAAGCTGTTTCTAAGTCCATTAAACGTGAAAGGCTATCTTTGTAAGAAAACTGATCTGGATTTAAAGGTGCCAAGTTGCTACCCGTGTAAAAACGTAGCAAGTCCCCATTATTAATTTGATCAGAAACGGCGAGTTGACGATTGACTTGTTCGTGGTAAGCATCAACTTTCAATTGTTCCTCTTCACTTAACGCTTCGATTAATTCACCAGTGACGTTATCATACAGTGTACCACTATAGAAAGTGTAATCTGGTGTCATAAAGGAACCATCTCGGAAAGCCACGACTTCTTCTTTTTCAGGAGAAAGCAGATCTTGTCCTAATTGAATGTAGCGGTCTGTGTCAATACCCAATAAGTGAAGTAAGGTTGGTAAGCCATCGACTTGTCCACCGTAAGTGTGATGAATGCCACCTTTTGATTGACCAGGAAGGTGAATCATGTAAGGAACACGTTGCATTTGAGCATTATCAAAATCCGTCCAGGTGTCGCTCGTTTTTCCAACGAGTTCGGCAAGTGTCTTATTTCGGCCATTTGAAATACCATAGTGGTCGCCGTATAAAACAATGACTGAATTTTCATACAGTCCAGAAGCTTTTAAGTAGTTGAAGAATTCCTCGACAGCCGTATCAAGGTAGTTTGCTGTTGCAAAGTAGCCGTTAATCGTACTATCTGAAGTTGTCGCCATTGGAAAACCAGCTTCTTCATCGGTAAATTCAGAATAAGGGTAATGATTGGAAACGGCGATAAATTTCGTATAAAAAGGTTGTTGCAATCTTTCTAAATAAGGAATCGATTGTTCAAAGAATGGCTTATCGTGTAAGCCGTACTGGAACGAATTTTCTGGTGTGACATCGTAGTAGGATGCATCAAAGAAATTTTCGTAACCAAAATGCGTATAGGTAATGTTCCGATTCCAAAAAGTTTTTGAGTTTCCATGAAAGACAGCACTTGAATAGCCAGCTTCTTGGGCAAGAATATTTGGTGCCGCTTCAAAGGTGTTTTTTCCTCCAAGCTGAGCAAAGAAAGCGCCCTGGTTTAAACCAAATAAAGACGTTTCAAGTAAAGTTTCAGCATCGCTCGTTTTTCCAGCTTTGACTTGATGGAAGAAGTTATCAAAACTAAAGGTACTTTCTGAATGATACAAGGAGTTAATAAAAGGCATCACTTCATGCTCAACGCCTTCTTCATCAACGAAATTGTAATCAATTAAAAATTGTTGTGCACTTTCTAAATGAATGTAGATCACGTTTTTCCCTTTAGCAATCCCAAAAGTTTCCGGGTTTGGTGCGGCGTGATGGCCTTTCACATATTCTTCGACTTCCTTCATGTCGTTGGGACTGGCTTCTGCCCGAACCTGGTTAGTGTTATAGGTCTGAATCGCATCATAACCTGTAAAGGCATTAATTCCAAGGTATTTGACAAGATAGTCTCTGGAAAAGGTTCGGGTTAAAAGACCTGAACGATCGGTTTCTGCTAGGAATAAGTTCCCAGAAAAAATCAATACGGCCAAGGTTGAAATGGCAAAAGCCATCCGTCCTTTTATTTCTTTGTCTTCTTTTTTTATTTTATTTCTCATTAAAGCATAGGTTAGAAAAGGAATATCAAGCAAATAAATAATGTCCATTGGTTGAAAGAGTTTTGCTGCACTACTTCCTAAACCGCTAAAGACTTTTCCCGCACCCAGCATCGTATTAATTGTAATGAAGTCTGTAAACTCACTGTAGTAAACCACATTTGAAAACAGCAACAAACTCATTAAAAAGTAAATGAACATGATGGTAAAATAAAACGTCTTGGTCCTTCTGACGTATAAGGCGATTGCCAACAAAAAAAGTGTTGTCGCAATTGGATTAATCAGTAAGATAAAGTACTGAAAGGGGCTTTCAATCCCTAAGTTAAAGGCCGTAAAATAGGCAAAAATATTTTTTAACCAAAAGATCACTACAAGTAGGCTAAAGAAACCGAAACGAGTGTTTATAAAATTGGCTTTTTTTATGTTTTTCAAAAAACAGTCCTCACTTTCTTGAAATATAATGAAAATTATTTCAATCATCATCCATTATTCTACTAAGACACGAAATGACTGTCAACTAAGGAGACAAAGAATGCCATTGATTCTTAATTATTTCTTTATGAAACACGTTTTTGGGCTTTTTTACTTGAACTTTTCATTCCAATCTATCGGAAGACAAAGAGCTATGTTAAGATAAGTTTAAAAGAAAAGAATCAGAGAATATAGAAAAAAGAGTAGGGAAAAAATGAAAATAGAAATGACGACATTAGGCAGCAAAAAAATCAAACAAGGCAATCCTTTAATTCAAGCCGAAGACCTTGTTCAAGTCGTAACGACAAAAGAGTGGGTAACGTTTACGAACGCTCAGGGGGCTTATTTAGCGACTGGTTATCTTGGGCAACAAAACAAAGGCCTTGGTTGGGTGTTAACGCAGCAAAACGAACCCATCGATCAACCTTTTTTTGAAAAGAAATTTCAAGAAGCAAAAGAAAAACGTCAAACCTATTACTTAGATGAAACAACAACGGCCTTTCGTTTGTTTAATGGCGAAGGAGACGGTATTGGCGGTTTAATTGTTGATTTGTATTTGGAACATGCGATATTTTCTTGGTACAATGAAACCTTATATCAAAAAAAATCCGAGATTGTAGGTGCTTTTCAACAAGTTTTTCCTGAAATTTTGGGTGCCTATGAAAAGGTTCGTTTTGCAGGTGATTATCCAGAAAGTCAGTTGCTTTACGGAGCGGAAGCGGACGAACCAACGATAGTCCATGAGAACGGGATTCGTTTTGCAACGTACTTAAATGAAGGATTGATGACGGGAATTTTTTTAGATCAAAAAGAAGTCCGAGGAAGACTGGTCAATGGCTATGCTGCTGGAAAAACCTTGTTAAATATGTTTAGTTACACTGGAGCGTTTTCTGTAGCTGCTGCAATGGGCGGTTCAAGCCAAACGACAAGTGTTGATTTAGCTAAACGAAGTGTTCCGAAAACGAAAGAACAATTTGAAGTAAACGGGATTGACCCAGCGACACAAAATATCCATGTGATGGATACGTTTGACTACTTTAAGTATGCCAAGCGTAAAGGCCTGACTTTTGATATTGTCGTCTTAGACCCGCCGAGTTTTGCTCGGAATAAAAAGAAAACCTTCCGTGTCGCAAAAAATTATGGGGAACTCATTGAAGAAAGTGTCGACTTATTAGCAAACGAAGGCGTCATCATCGCTTCAACCAATGCAGCAAATGTCTCTGAGCACCAATTCAAGCAAATGATTGAAAAAGCTTTTGAGAAAAAGGCTGTTTCTTATCAACAAGTAGCGAACTACTCATTGCCAGCCGACTTTGCAACTTTGGCTGCGTTTCCTGAAGGCGACTACCTGAAAGTGTATTTTTATGAAGTGAGAAAATAGAGGGGGAGAAGAAATGAAGCGCTTAAATCTAGAAAGTGGGAGACCGAAGATATGTGTTTCTTTAACGGCAACCAATCATGCGGAACTATTAGAACAAGTAGAAGCGATGAACCAATCTTCAGCAGAAATCGTAGAATGGCGTGTGGACTATTTCGAAGACAGCGATGAAATAGATAAAGTCGTTGAAACCTTAATTGATTTGAAAGAAAAATTAATAAATCGTTTGCTATTATTCACTTTCCGGACGTTGGAAGAAGGCGGCGAGAAGGCGATTTCTTTACCTGATTATAAAAAACTTTATCTGGCAGTTGCAGCTTCTAAAAAAGTAGATTTAATGGATATTGAATTGGCTAGAGTTGAATTTTTAGGCCGTCAATTGATACAGGAAATTAAAAAACAAGGAATTCTTGTGATTTTAAGCAGTCACGACTTTGAAAAAACACCTGATGATGCGACGCTTATTTTTCGCATCGGTGTCATGAATCAGCTGGGAGCAGATATTGGAAAAATTGCAGCGATGCCTCAAGAAATTCAAGATGTCTTACGGATGATGGGAATTATCGCTAAGGCCCGTGGCTTCAATCAACTGCCTTTAATTACGATGTCTATGGGAGATTTAGGAAAGGTCAGCCGGGTGAGTGGCGAATTGACAGGCTCTTTATTCACGTTTGGTGCCATGGATGAGGCGTCTGCTCCGGGTCAAATTCCAGTCGAAGCGTTGGCAAAAGTTTTGGAAACACTGAGTCATACATAAAAAGGAAGTTGAACAATGGGGAAAAAGAAAGAATCGAAAACCAATGCCTTGCGTCTTTTAGAGCAACAAAAAATTCCCTACCAGGAATATCACTATACATGGTCAGAAGACGATTTAGGGGCAGCAAATGTCACGAGTCAACTCTCAGAAAAAAAAGACGGGCAAATCTTTAAAACATTGTTGCTTGTTGGGAATCTGACTGGACCGCTCGTTGCTGTGATTCCAAGTTCACACGAAGTCGATTTAAAAAAATTGGCAAAAGTGAGTGGGAATAAAAAGGTGGAGTTGTTACACTTAAATGAGTTGGAAAAGACAACAGGCTATATCCGTGGAGGGTGTTCACCGGTCGGCATGAAAAAGTTATTTCCAACTTTTATTGAGCAAACAGCGACTTCCTTTGATGAAATCATTGTCTCGGCAGGGCGTCGAGGATTGCAGATGGGGGTTGCACCGCAGGATCTTATTCGAATCACGAAGGCTAGCGTAGACGCATTTACTTAATGTAAATTCAAAAGAAGGTGGAAAATGGGAACTTGTATCTTTTGCACAAAAATCCAAGAACACAAGAAACTCGTGAGTACGGAACACTTTTTTGTGGTCTTTGATAGTGATCCAATTCAAATCGGGCACTTGTTAATCATTTCAAAAAAACACTATATGAATCTTCGAGAACTCCCTCGAGAAGCTTTGGTCGAACGAATGAATCTGGAGCAAAAGTTGATTGCCTTACTAGAAGATGAATTTGGTGTTTTAGGTGTTACTGTGATTCAAAATAATGGAAAAGTCATGGATGAAGGCACACATTTTCATGTCCATCTTGTGCCGCGATATGCGAATGATGGGTTTTGGGAAAATCAAACGGTGGAACAATTGAAACTAGATGGACAAAAAATCGCAGAAAGAGTTCGACAATTAATTCATTAAAAAGACAGCTAAATAAAAGCAGAAGAAGACTCACGATCAATTGACAGTGAGTCTTCTTCTGCTTTTATTCATTTAATTTTTATTCGAATTAAGCCAAGTTCAATTCCTTTCATCACGGCAGAAATCGTTGAGTTGACCTGCAGTTTTTCTAAAGTGTGTTGAAGGTGGGTGGCCACTGTGCGACGACTAATCAATAGCTGTTCAGCGATGGCTTGTTGAGAGAGACCTTCGGCACTTAATTGTAAGACCTCTTTTTCTTTAGGAGTAAGTTTATCGAGTGATTTTTGATAATGAGGAAAGATGTTCTTACCTTGAGCGATGGCTTGAATACTTACGATGAGTTCATCTAAAGAACGATTTTTATTAATGAATCCGCTTGCACCGATACTTTTAGCAAAATCAAGGTAGGCGACATAATCATAACCAGATAAAAAGATTAATTTTTGTTGAGGATATTTTTGTAAAATTTTAGCTCCCAAATCTAAACCGTTTTTATCTTTTAGATGAATATCCATTAGAATAATATCAGGCTTTTCTTTTTTGATAATGTCGAAAACATCGTCAACATCTGTATAGCTTTCTAGATGTTGAAAAAATGGTCGAAGGGCGAGTTTTATACTGTGAGCAAATAATTCGTGGTCATCAAACAGAACGATTCTCATTTCATTTCTCCTCCTTTATTATTTCAATTTGAATATGACTTCCCTTTAAATCACTCGAGAGGATCTTCATTTTACCAGAGAGGCTATGGACATCTTGGATCACTGAACGCAACCCAAAATGGTTTTGCACCGATTGGTTTTGAGAGAATCCAATACCATCATCTTCCACGCTCAAATTTATTAAAGACTGGTGTTCTTCGATCTTTACAATAATATTTTTCGCTTGGGCATGTTTTAAAGCATTTTGAATGAGTTCTTTTAAGATACGATAAGTCGTAAAACGAATGATTTCTGGAATCTCGATTGCATCGTCGATTTGAATGTGAATGAGCGGGAAATTATCGTTTGCTTGTCGGGCTTTAAATTGCTCGACGAGTGCTAAAACACTTTGTTTAAAAGGCAAGTCTTTTAGCATACTTGGATATAAGTCAAATGTTTTTTCACGAATCCTTTGATTGACTTGTGTTAAATAAATACTAATTTTTTGGAGAGTGAGTAGTAAATCTTCTTTATTTCCAGTAGCGACTTCCGCTACGTTTTTAACTGCTAAAATCGTTTGTAAAATGTCATCATGTAGATAATAAGAGAGCTCTTTCCTAAGTTTTTCCATCTCGTGTAGATAAGTTGCGTCTTGTAGTTGTTCCTGATAGATAGATAAATATTCTGGGAGAATGGATCGTTGATAACCACTTAGTTTTTCTGAAAAAAGTAAGAGAGGTATCAAGTTATTTAAGACTGAAAAATCAGGTTTGCTAGGTGAATCAATTAAAATCCAACCTTGAAGTTCTGAATGATGGTTCCATTCTTTTTTGATTAATGGATGCTTTTGGTAATAGAGTGTATCATTAGCCATTTCTAATTCAATCATTAGCTTTTTTGATAAACGAATATTTTCTAAACTTCCATGCTTTTGAATGATGAAAGAATGGTGGCTTGTTTTCCAAATAATAGCAAAGCCCTTAGGATCTAGTGCTATTCCAAGTAATTGTTCTACTGCTTGGTCAAGGTTGGAGAGTAATTGAGCATGGAAAACTTGTTCATCAAAGAATGTCTGTTTCTGTTTAGAATTGCTCATTGTTAGGTTGGTATAGCGAGTTAGAAATTGTTGTTGGGTCAAGACGGTGGAAACGAAATAAATCAAGTAAAACATTGTTGTAATCATTAAGATGTGCGGCAGTGGTATTTTTAAGAAATCAATCGAAATAAAAAGGATTGTTCCGAATAACAGCACACCAAATCCTAATTGTAGTAAATAATCTTGAAAATCAAGCATGAAACGAATCTCTCTTTTTTGAATCAAAAGATAGCCAATACTAATGACGGGAACCATTGGTAAAAGTAAATAACTCGTTCCATTGAGCAAGAGAAAAGTGACAGAAGAGTAATCGATATTCAATAAAAAATTTGGCAGTGATAATAAAACTATATAAAGTGTGAAGGTTAAAACTAATATTTTTAGGATAAATTTTTGCGTTTTTTTTGCGTGACTCGAATGTCGATGATTGGCGATAAAATAAAAGAAAAAACACCAAAGGAGCATAAGTAAAAGATCCCATGCAGCTTCCTTTCGTTGATAATTATTGAAATTAACAAGTACAAGTGAAAGAAGCCCACTAATCAGCCAGATTTTATTTAACTTAGGTGTAAAAGTGTAAAAGAAGACTAGGAATGACAATGGTAATAGGAAATGAGCCGTTAAAGAAAGTACATAGGGAAAAAACATATCAGGAAATAAAGTATAAAAATAAATTGTCCAACCTAAAAGCATAATCGTTAAAAGATAAGAGACGGTTCGCCAATTAAAATCAGTTGTTCGAA
Source organism: Enterococcus sp. LJL98 (assembly GCF_054871745.1). Classification (NCBI taxonomy): domain Bacteria; kingdom Bacillati; phylum Bacillota; class Bacilli; order Lactobacillales; family Enterococcaceae; genus Enterococcus; species Enterococcus sp. LJL98. The sequence goes on from NZ_JBTXLU010000008.1 coordinate 120,895, forward strand.
TAAAAATAAACGAGCTAAAAAGGAAGACGAAAAGGGTCAAAAGTATGCTCTGACTCGAAAGTAAAACCATAAAGGATTGTAAAAAATCATCTAACAAATAGGTTGTGAAAATAAATAATAAAAAGTTAAGACAGATCATTAAAAAAGCACTTTTCTTAGCAAGCTCCATTTTTACTCCTCCCTTAATTGTTATTTGGTTACAGTCTATCAAAAGAAAAAGAGAAATCAAAGGGAAGTTGCACAAATTACAGAGGTCAAATGAATTCGGATACATTAAACTAGAAATAGTAAGAAAAAAATGATTTTCGGGCGAGGGAAAATCAAAATATTATAATTAAAGGGGATGATTTTATGAATAAAAAGAAGAAATTTTTGCATCCGTGAGTTTGGGTTTGTTATTATTTGGAGGGATAAATAGTAGTGTCTCCGCATTATCTTATTCACTTTGGATACCTACGCCACTTTTAAATAGTATTCAATCAACAACTCTTAATAAAAAAACGAATACCGCTACGCCATATGTACAACCAAATGCAATTACAATACCAACAGCATATTTTTTATCTCCAACAAGATACTCTTCTACTATGGCTACAAATATTGTAACAAAAAGTAATACGTCTAGAACAAATCTTAGTTGGAATGGAGGATATGGGGGGATCGGAGGCTCATATTGCTTAACAGCCTATCCGAATGTTTCAGGGGCATATAATGCATACTTGGCCACAGGATCTTGGGATAAATAATTAATTAGAATAAATTGAATCAAAAAGAATATGCTCACAAAGGTTATTTTTGATTCATTTTATTATTTTATTATTAAAAAGTGAGATGAAGAGATATGAATACTCAAATAAAATGCTGCATTCTATTCCTATTCCTTATTTTCATTAGCGGCTGTTCTCAAAAACAAGAACTCATTAATCAACATCAATTTATTTATGAGTTTAAAGTAGACGAGATTGTTTATCCTGAGAAGGTATCGGTCTTTTCAGTGGACCGAATACGCTTTTCAGCGGAACGATTAGAGGAAAAAATTTTACAAACACCGATAAGAAAGGTTGAAAATACCGCGCTGGGCCCGACTTATCGAACAGAATCAGGTGAATACTTAAACATCTTTGATAATGGAGACGGGGCAGGCAAGAAAACCGGCGTAGATGGCGGCTTTAATTATAGCCGTGAAATATCGGAAAATATTTTTCCCTATGAACTATTAGGAGTAACTGACGCCCCACAAAATAAGACAGGGGATCTTTCTTTTTATAATCATTTTACTTTTGATTTAAAAAACTATGAAGTTCCATCGGATTTAACTTTTTTTCCAAAAGAAAAAGTACTTTCTCTTATTCGACAAATTTTTCAGTCTATTGCTAGTTATCCAATCGATTTAGCTGAAGGTCTAGGCTATCGCTTATCCTTTGAGAAAATGACAGAACAAATTCAATCATCAAATATTCAAGCTGAGTTTTTTCGAATGCCACAAAAAGATGATGAGGCCTATCTTTTTTTATTTCAACAAACAATTGAAGGAATTCCTATTGTAAACCAACATTGGGAAAAACGAACAGCAGATGAAAAATTTCCTCATCTCTCACCAGGAGTTCTTGCTATCTATAAAGAAACAGGAATTGCAGAGATCAATGCGAAAAATTTAGTAACGATTCGACAAAAATTAGGTGAAACGAGCATTATTTCACCAGAGGAAGTCTTGAAATCTTTTGAGCAACAACCTTTACTAGCAGATCAGGTTATCGAATCCTGTCACTTAAAATATGTCATCATTCAGGGAAAAAAAACACTGAAACTGATACCTGTCTGGCAACTAACAACTCGGCAAGAAAAAAAATACGAGCAAGAAAATCATCCGACCTTCGTCTATCCAGAGTATCAAACATTACTTTATGATGCTGGAACAGGGGAACGGATAATGGAGGGGATTGAGGAATGAATCCTTTACTACAAAGAGAGCTTAAAAGAAGTGTATTTTCGAGAGGGTTTATTGGTGGAGTTTTAGGAGTAACAGTCCTTCTACTAATTGCAATCGGAGGCATGTTAACAACCGAATCTTACTTATCCGTGTGGTATTTTATGGGATTAGCTTTACAAGGAAGTGGCATGGCAAGCACGATTTTAACGATTCTTCCTACTTTTGCTTATGGCTTAAGTTACGCTAAAGAAGTAGAAGAAAATGCCACTACATTGTTTGTGATTCGCACGGGAGTCACAAAATATAGTTTAACGAAAGTTTTGGTGTCAGCAATTACCGGCTTTCTGATTGTTTTTTTTGGTCTGACACTTTTTTTGTTGGTGCTATGGCTGAAATATCCTTTTTTTGTTAGCCCTTCTTCAGAGGGACCATATGATTTGTTGGTCAATCAAGGAGAAACGTTAAAAGGCGTTTTATTCTATTTAACCCATCAGAGTCTTGTGGGAGCTTTTGTTGCTGTCAGTGGGGTTTGTTTTTCAAGTTTTGTACCGAATGTTTTTACGACAGCTGCGGCACCGATGATTCTTTATTTTTCACTTTTAAGGATAACAACGAACCTGTCCTTGCCGATGGTGGTTGATCCACTTTATTGGATTGCTGCTGTGTATGATGGTATGAGTGCCGTTCAATCATTGCTAACAAAAGCATTAGTTATTACTATTTTATGCCTTCCTTTAGGGGCGATGACGATGTGGCGGATAAAAAGGAGGCTTTTGAATGGCTAATTTAAAAATGATCTGGTTAAGTGCAAGAATTAATTTCAAAAAAATTTATTCAAATCCACGTTTTTATATTATTTTAGCAATCATTTTTATTTATGAATATTATACTTTCACACCCTTAAAATCTTTTGCTAAATACATCCAACAGGGAGTTTCACCTTGGAGTTTCCCTTTTTTTATTCAAAATCCATCTTTGTATTTTATTATTGGTGGAACGGCATTACTTTTTTATGGGCACGCGCCTTTTATGGATGACCATGCTGGATTTCTATTCATTCGAACGGGGCGTAGAAATTGGATTTTAGGTCAAATTGTTTATCTGGTTCTATCAAGTTTTTGCTACACTTTCATTTATGTCATGGGTTCAGTTTTAATTTTACTACCGAACGTTGTCTTTACGATGAGTTGGGGGAACGTTTTAGAAGTGCTTAGTACCGATCAAATCTCCCAAGTACCCAATACGATATTCTTACAATTCCAACCAATCGCAGGCGTCATGGAGTCTTACAGTCCAGCACAGACGATGCTTTTCGCCTTTCTTTTGTTTTGGCTTTGTACGCTCTTGATCGCAAGTATACTATTATTTTTCAATTTATGGATAGGAGGCAAGAGCGGGATGTTGGTTGCAGGGACATTTATTTCGTTCGCCTATTTTTCAGTATACCTAGGACAACTCAGCTTTGGTAAAAACATTTCTTTTGTTTCTCCTGTCTCTTGGGTGAGTCTTTCTTATTTAGATTGGAATAATCAAGGGAATGCGCCATCAATTACTTTTGCATTAGTGAACTACCTTCTTTGGATTTTATTGTTAATGTGGTTTTCAGTCGAGTTATTTATACATAAAGACATCAATACAATTCAGGGGGGAAAATAAATGGTTGATGCGATTGAGATAATGAATGTAACGAAGAAATTTAAGGACACAATCGCCTTGAATCAGGTATCTTTAACTTTTGAAAGAGGGAAAATTCACGGTATTATTGGTCGAAATGGTTCTGGGAAAACCGTCTTATTCAAATGTATCTGTGGTTTTATGAAAGTCGATGAGGGAAAAATTATATTAAATGGAAAGGAAGTTAAGGTTGCTGCGACTCAAGATATGGGAATTATTCTTGAAAATCCAGGTTTTATCGGTTCAATGAGTGGATTCAAAAATTTAAAGTTATTGGCATCGATCAAAAGAAAAATAACCGATGAGAAGATTAAGGAGGCCATTCGTCGAGTGGGGCTTGATCCTCAGGAAAAAAAGCATGTTTCTAAATATTCATTGGGGATGCGACATCGTTTAGCTATTGCCCAAGCAATTATGGAAGAACCTGAAATACTATTGCTAGATGAACCGATGAACGGTTTGGACCGCTATGGTGTGATTGAAATTCGTAATTTATTAAAGGATTTAAGAGAAACAGGGACAACAATTTTAATTGCTTCTCATTATGCCGAGGATATTCAAGAACTATGTGATACCGTCCATGAAATGGATCAAGGAAGAGTGCTTGAAGAACCACAGCTTTTTGTTGGTAGCTGAGTCAGATTTTTTGTTTCAATCATTCAAAATAAACACTCCACGTGAACCTCATGAAAAAGGGTCTTCGTGGAGTTTTATTTTTTAAAAAGCAAAATAACTTGCGATTTCTGCCGCATGGGTACCCGCACTATGTCCTGTACAAAAGGCTGCGGTAATATTAAAGCCGCCAGTATAGCCGTTAATATCAATCAACTCTCCAGCAAAGAAGAGTCCAGGCATTAATTTACTCTCCATGGTTTTTGGATTGATTTCTTTTAAGTTGACGCCACCACCCGTTACAAAAGAACGTTCAATCGGTAAGGTTTTGTTGATGGCAATTTCAAAGGCTTTGAATTTTTGTAAAATGCCATTGATTTGTTCTTCTGTAAGTTGATTGCTTGGTAAATCTGTAATGGCTAAGTCTTCTAAGTAGAAGGCCAATAGACGCTCCGGTAAAAAAGCACTTAAGGCATTTTTTACCGTTTTTTTGGTATCTGCTAGAGCGGATTGTAACTGTTTGAGCAATGCTCCTTCGGATAAATCGGGGAAACAATCAAGGACTGCAGTGACATGCGCTTGTGTTTCTAATAGTTGGTTCACAAAAGACGAGCAACGTAAAGCAGCGGGGCCAGAAACGCCGAAGTGGGTAAAGAGTAAGTCCATTTTATGTTCGGTAACGACTTTTCCTTTGTTGTCTTGAATCGTTAATAAAATATCCCGTAGAGAAATCCCTTGTAAGGTTTTATCGGTAATGTAAGGTTCTTCTGAAAGAAGGGCAGATTCTGTCGCATACAAAGGACTGATCGTATGTCCCACTCTTTTTGCTAAAGCGTACCCATCTCCTGTTGAACCTGTGGAAGGGTAGGTTCGTCCACCCGTAGTTAATACAACACAAGAGGCGTAGAATTCCCCAAAATCTGTCTCCACGCCTTGAATTTGGGTCGCGTCGCGCATGAGTTTTTTGACGGTTGTTTTCATGGCAAAGGTTACATTCAATGCTTTCATGCGATTGACGAGGGCATCGACGATTGTCATTGACTTATTGGTGACGGGAAACATCCGCCCATGATCCTCTTCTTTTAAAGCGACACCTTGTTCAGCAAAGAAAGCCATCACGTCAAAATTATTGAACTGTGAGAAAGTACTGTGAAGGAATTTTCCATTTCCTGGGATGTGCCGAATGAGGTCGTCCACTTGTCGATTGTTCGTCACATTGCAGCGACCGCCCCCTGTCATTAATAATTTTTTACCAAAACGTTTATTTTTTTCAACCATGAGGACGTTCGCCCCTTTTTCAGCAGCGGCAATTGCAGCCATCATACCGCTTGTACCGCCACCGACCACGATGACGTCATAAGAATTTTCCATGTTTACACCTCTAATTTCAATTATTTAAGAAAGAAAACTGAAAATCTAAAAAACTTTCCATCATTTCAATGATAAAGAATGAAAATTTTCTAATTATCTGATAAAATCATACTACCAAATTAGGGAGGGACTTTCATGACAAACGCATCAGAATACGCTAAAAAAGTGCAAGAAAACATTCATCGAGGAAATTCGCATGAAAAAGAATTTTTACAAGCAATTGATGAATTCATACCAACAATCACGCCATTTTTAGAAAACCATCCAGAATTTCAAGAAAAAAATATTGTCTCGCTTGTAACAGAACCTGAACGAGTGATTCAATTTCGCGTACCATGGCAAGACGATCAAGGGGATTGGCAAGTGAATCGCGGCTATCGGATTCAATTTAACTCTGCTCTTGGACCTTATAAAGGTGGCATTCGCTTTCATCCATCGGTGAATTTAAGTATTCTAAAATTTTTAGCCTTTGAACAAATCTTTAAAAATGCCCTGACTGGCTTACCAATTGGTGGCGGTAAAGGTGGCAGTGATTTTGATCCAAAAGGAAAGTCCGATAGTGAAATTATGCGTTTTTGTCAAAGCTTTATGCTTGAGTTAGCCAAGTACATTGGTCCAAATACGGATATTCCGGCCGGAGATATTGGGGTTGGGAAACGTGAGATTGGTTATTTATATGGAGCTTACAAGCGTATCAAACAATATGATGCTGGTGTCTTAACAGGGAAACCGCTAGAGTTCTGGGGAAGTAAAGGTCGAACAGAGGCGACAGGTTATGGCGTCGTTTATTTTGTGAAGCACCTACTAGCAGATTTAAACGAAGAATTAACCGCTAAAGTTGCCATGGTTTCAGGAAGCGGCAATGTGGCGATTCATTGTATCGAAAAATTGTATCAACTCGGTGCAAAACCAGTCACATGTTCGGATTCTTCTGGTTTTATCTACGATGAAGCAGGGATTGATTTAACACTATTAAAAGAACTAAAAGAAGTGCGTCGTGCCCGCTTATCCGAGTACGTTGAGACACGTCCAAATGCCCAGTATTTTCCAAGTGCGAGCGTTTGGGATTTTAAAGTCAAAGCAGAGTTAGCATTTCCTTGTGCAACGCAAAATGAAATTGAACGAGAGCAAGCAAACGTGTTGGTCGAAAATGGGATTCGGATTGTTGCAGAAGGAGCGAATATGCCAAGCTCATTGGAAGCCGTCGATTATTTCTTAGAAAAGGGTCTTTATTATTGCCCAGGAAAAGCAGCAAATGCGGGGGGCGTAGCCGTTTCCGCTTTAGAAATGAGTCAAAATTCTCAACGTTTGCAATGGGAGATAGAAGAAGTTGACCAACAACTCGATAACATTATGAAAAACATTTACGAAACATGTCGTGAAACAGCAAAAGCCCATCATGCTGAAAACAATTTCATGTTAGGAGCAAATATTGCTGGTTTCGAACGAGTAGCGCAAGCAATGTTGATTCAAGGGTTGGTTTAGTCGAAGTTGGGCTTGATAAATCAGTCTAAAAAAAGTAAAGTAGTACTGTAGTGAAAAAATATTGATTCTTTTAAGGGGGATATTTCATGGCACATATTCAATTTGATTATTCAAAAGTATCATCATTTATTAAAGACCACGAATTAGCTTACATGCAAACACAAGTAACTGCAGCAGATAAAGCGTTACGTGAGAAAACAGGTCCAGGAAATGATTATGTTGGATGGATTGATTTACCAACAAACTATGACAAAGACGAATTTGCTCGTGTCAAAGCAGCAGCAAAAAAAATCCAATCTGACTCTGAAGTCTTAGTTGTGATCGGAATTGGTGGGTCTTATTTAGGTGCTCGTGCAGCGATTGAATTTTTACAACATTCTTTCTATAACGAATTGCCAAAAGAAGCGCGTAAAGCACCACAAGTTCTTTTTGCTGGAAACTCGATTTCATCGACTTACTTAGCAGACTTAATTGAATTAATTGGTGACCGTGATTTCTCTGTCAACGTGATTTCAAAATCTGGAACAACGACAGAGCCAGCAATTGCCTTTCGTGTCTTTAAAGAATTATTAATTAAAAAATACGGTCAAGAAGAAGCGAACAAACGAATTTACGCAACGACAGACCGCGAAAAAGGCGCAGTAAAAGTTGAAGCCGATGCAGCAGGCTGGGAAACCTTTGTGATTCCAGATGACGTGGGTGGACGTTTTACGGTCTTAACACCGGTTGGTCTATTACCAATTGCCGTAAGTGGCGCAGACATCGACGCGCTCATGGCAGGAGCTCAAGATGCCCAAGCAGCTTATGCAGACGCTGATTTAACAACAAATGGCGCCTACCAATACGCAGCTTTACGCAATATTTTACATCGTAAAGGCAAAGCAATCGAAATCCTAGTCAACTACGAACCTGGCATGCAATACTTCTCTGAATGGTGGAAACAATTATTCGGCGAGTCTGAAGGAAAAGATCAAAAAGGAATTTACCCATCAAGTGCCAACTTCTCAACAGATTTACACTCGATTGGTCAAACAATCCAAGATGGTCAGCGTAACGTTTTTGAAACGGTCTTAAAAGTAGAAAAACCGCGGAAATCAATTGCGATTCCATTGCAAGATACAGACTTAGATGGTTTAGGTTACTTAGAAGGCAAAGACATTGATTTCGTAAACACGAAAGCTTTCGAAGGAACCTTATTAGCACATACAGATGGCGATGTACCGAACTTCTTAGTGAAGTTACCCGAAATGGATGCTTTCACTTTAGGCCATTTGGTTTACTTCTTTGAAATTGCGGTGGGAATCTCAGGTTACTTAAATGGTGTCAATCCATTTGACCAACCAGGGGTAGAGGCTTATAAAGCCAACATGTTCGCTTTACTAGGTAAACCAGGCTTTGAAGAATTAGCAAAAGAATTAAACGAACGTCTATAAAAAAAATAAAACAAAGGAATGACTGAAGTTGATATGCTCCCCTCATAGTAGACACTAGAAAAAATAAAAATTCTAGTCTACTATGAGAGGAGTTTTTTGTATGTCTAAAAGAAGTAAGCACACCGCTATTGAAAAGTATCATTGTATTTTACCTGT